>DATDVX010000062.1:0-13474 GCA_035289885.1 Candidatus Nanoarchaeia archaeon
CATGTTTGTGTTACTCGTTATCCCGGCGACGACGATGTTTCCATACTCTTCAAAAAGAACCACTGCAGGTCTGGTCTTTATTTCGAAAGTATCTGTAAATTGCATTTGCGCAAGAATCACATCTCCGGTCTTATACACTATCCCATACCTCGTCCTCTTTATTGTCCCATAACTCTTTCATCTTCGCTTGTTGCACTTTATGAAGGAATTTGTCATAATTGTCTCTTTTCTTTGCTGATAGGAATAGAGACACCATTCTATCAAGCAGTTCATTGTAGGTCTGCCTAGGGTATTCTCTGGCTTTTTTTAACTTTTCAAGCATGTCTTTTCCAAGTTGTATAGTTGTCATATTGCGCATATATAATCTACTATATATTGATTATATATAAACCTTCCGTTAAATACTTTAATATAATCTCCTTAATAAAGTTTGACGGCAAAATCCCGCAAATCCCTCGAAAGGCATTCAAAGAAAGCTTTATAAAAATCATTTAGAGTAGTTTATCCTCGATGGCTATCATAACTTTGCTGGAGATAGTGGACATGATTGTGATGATAGTCGCCTTGGGGTTCATCTTCTCATCTTACATTCCCCAGCCGAGGACAGAGCTTAGTTTAGTGAAGAAATCAAGGTGGTTTGACAAGGAAAGCTTCAAGCTGGCTATTTATGTCACAGCTCCTGCTATTCTCCTCCATGAACTAGCACATAAGTTTGTCGCCATCCTTTATGGCTTGAACGCTGTCTTCCACGCGTCATACGGAGGCTTGGCAATAGGCGTTTTCCTGAAGATAATCGCATCTCCTTTCATAATATTCGCTCCTGGTTATGTAAGCATAGCCAACGCCACTCCAATCCAGTCAGCTATAACAGCTTTCGCAGGCCCTCTGATGAATTTACTTCTGTTCTTCCTTGCGTGGTTCATACTTGACCGCGCTCCAAGGTTGACAAGAACACAGGCAGAAGTCCTTCACTTGACCAAGCAGATAAATTTGTTCCTGTTCATATTCAACATGATACCTCTTGGTCCGTTTGACGGTGCAAAGGTATTCTCAGGATTGTTAAGCGCTTTCTAAAGGGACTATCTTTTCCTTCTGAAGAATTTCTTCACGAAGCTTGTATGCTTCTTTTTCGCCGGGCTTGGATGGTATTTTTTCTTCTTTGCTGGCTTGATCTGCTTCTTCTTGAAGTGCTTCTTCACTGGCTTTTTCTGCTTCCTTGTGATTATCTTCACTATTTTCTTCTTGAGCTTCTTCTTGACAGGCTCCTCTTCGACTATTATCTCAGGCTCTTTCAAATCTACGCTCGCCAAATCAGCTTCAAGCTTCGCCATCTCCTTGTTTATCAGCCTTGTTCCGGCAGCAGGATCCTCGGATTGCAAGGGTAGCGCGCAGTTCGAGCACAAGAATCCCATCTCAAGCGCATTCTCATAAGTGTATCTTAACTTGCAATCCTTGCAGACGAAGAAGCTAATCTCTTGGAGTGTTTTCAGTTGCTTCTTCAGTGCTTCCAGCCTGTCCTGCTTGATCTTCCTCAATAAGAGTATGGCTCTTCTGTGGTCGAAAGTCCAGTAGTAGATGTACCAGCCCTTCTTCTTGTCCTTCTTCCTTGTTGAATTCACTAGATTATGCTCAGACAATCGATAAAGCATGTTCCTCACCTGGTTGACAGTCAGTTTCAGCTTGTCAGCTATCTTGAACTCGCTGACGTTTTCCTTGTCCTTTATGACATTTACAAGTGAAATCACATCTGGGCCAGCCACGCTCTTCAGAAGGTCAATAAGGTACGCATCGCTTATCTTGGCCATGACTAGGCTTGTCTATATGCCCAATTTATATAGTTTACGATGAAAAACTCGGAAGAACAGAAAGCTATATAAGAAATCTGTCCTTTTCCAATTGCTTATGAAAGGCAGCTTGGTTTCATTCGTCTTGCTTACTATCCTTCTTATGGTCGCGTTTTCCTATGCCCAGAACCAGGTTGATTGCCCTCAGACTCCTCCAGAGCAATGCCCTCCGGACATGCCAGACAATGCTGTCTGCGGTTCCAACAATGCTAATTACAATAATCCATGCTTGGCCTGCCAGGCTGGCAATTCATATTTCACTTATGGCTCCTGCGGCCAATCCAACCAGGACTCAGATGGCGATGGGGTGTATGATTGGATGGAAACAAGCTATGGCCTCAATCCGAATAATCCAGATACAGATGGTGATGGCTATCAAGATGGTTACGAGATGCAGAACGGATGGGATCCCCTAAACCCTTCCATGCCTGGCACTCAGGAACAGCCGCAGACAACCCAGTCAGTGCAGGAAGCGCAGAAGGCTTTCATCCAGCAGGAATCACCTGTCTTGACTCCTGAGACTCCAGTCCAGATAATCATTGAGCCATCACCGGGATCCCAGCCTTCAGAGGCGGTCATAACTGCTTCGACAGAATCCCGGCCAGAGGACAATAAAGAAACGACAAGTATCAGCATCAGGCGCGGCGAGGAATCCGCGAAAATAGAGGTTGTCAAGGAAGAGAGCGGGAAGCTTAAGAGCGTCACTATCAATTTCGACGCAGAGTGATTTTTCACCACATAAAAATGTAGACAATTGTTTAAATACTATCTTTCTAGCTTTTGTAATCATTTTAGGGGTGTATTGAATGGGATTATTCAGTAAGAAAAAACAACCGCAGCCGATGCCTAATTTTCCTGCATTGCCTCAATTCCCTCAAGAGCAGCCGAATCAATTGATGCCTTCTTACAAGCCTGAAATTACTGAGAAGCCTATCGAAGGCATAAGCCATGTCGATGACTTCCATACTGATCCTGGTTCTAATGTATCTCCAAAGATGCCGATATTGCCTCCGATGGACATGTCATTCCCGAAGTTCCCTGAGGAAGACCAAGCTAATCCGTTTGACAATCCTCCGCAGTTCGAGGCGAAGCGCGAGGATTCATTCGAATCATCTCCGAAGCCGATGCCGCTCATGATTAGAGAGACTGACAAGCCGCTGTTCATCAAGATAGAGGATTACCGCGATTCCATAAGCAGCCTTGAATTGCTGCGTTCAAAGATCAAAGAAACAGAGGATTATCTTGAGAAGCTTAATGACATCAGGCTTGCAGAGGAAGAGGAACTGAAGAAGTGCAAGCGCAACCTCGACATGATCAAGCAGAAGCTGGCCATCGTCGACAAGAAATTGTTCGAGTCCTGATATCGCGATGACGCATGTCCACACAATGATCAAGGACCCTGCCTTCACGCGCAGGGAGATTCTAAACGCTTCTGTCGAGGCCTTGGATTTCCTGCGAAGCATCCAGAACCTTGAGCACATCCACCAGAAGAAGGTCTTCTACATGAACAAGATAAATTCTTCCTTGCGCAACCTAAAGATAATCCAGGGGAAGATCGGCTCAAACCTCCCTAACATTCCTAAGGATTCCCACCAGGCAAAGAACGCCGATGACTCAACCAATTCTCAGCAGGAGAAGCCTGCCAAGAAGAAGGAATTCAAGATCAACCCTTTCAGCGAGAAGCAGCGCATTGACCAGGAGATCAGGGAGCTGCAGAGAAGGATTTCTGGCTTGGAAATTTGAATACGAAGCTTTTTAATTTTAGTTGCTGCTTGATTTCATATGAAAAGTCTCCTTAGAAAATCAGTTCTTTCCAGGCGTTCTGCAATGTCTTCTTTGGAAAGGAAAAATAAGAGCGATAAGATAATGAAGAGCCTATTCGGTCTTCAGAAGTTCAAAGAAGCAGGTGTTGTTATGTTCTTCGTCTCGTACAGAAGCGAAGTTAACACTCATAAAATGATTTCTGAAGCTCTGAAGAAGAAAATAGTCGTTGTTCCGAAGACGTCTTCGAAAAATATTGTTCCTTCAGTGATCAAGTCGTTGAAAGAGCTTTCGCCGAATAAGAAAGGGATTCTCGAGCCAAGGAAAGTAAAGAAAATTGGTTTGAATAAGATTGATGTTGTGATAGTTCCAGGCACAGTCTTCGATAAAAGAGGAAACAGGATAGGCTACGGCCATGGTTATTATGATAAGTTCTTAAAGAAGGTTCCAAATGCTGTAAAGATAGGATTGGCTTTCGATTTGCAGGTTGTGAAAAGATTGCCGAACGAGAAGCATGACATTCCTATGGATGTTATTATAACTGAAAAGAGAATTCTAGGATAATTTTTTCCCCATCGTGACATAGTGCGCTTTGAAAGCTCTTAATTGTCCTCGGGTAAATGAAGATGGATAGCAAGCATAAATTTCCTCGACAGGAATCCCAGATTGTAATAAATCAACAGCCTCTTCCTTTGTTATTCTTTCGAGATCGCCATTTTCCTCTTGGATGATCGCTTCTTCTAGAGTTTCTTCTGATTGAGGAGTTGTTTCACCATAAGTTCCCATTGTAACATGAGCTTTCCATTGCGCCAATGGCTTTGGTCCGCAACCACGGTATTTTTCCTTGACTTGATCAACAGTCAAACCTCTCCTAAATTCTTCTATGGCTAGTCGCTTGGTTAATACCGGGCGTGAAGAGCACCCCAGATAATGCACACTTTCCATTTTTTCCCGGATAGTGGTTTGATCTGTATTGCGTGAGAATTTTTCAAATTCAGCAACTTGTTTCTGCATTTTCATTAGTAAAGAGATTGGATTCGAAATAGTTAATTTTTTATCTGGATACCCCAAATCACGAGCAATTTCCTGTGCCAATAATGTTGATCGTTCAGGATAACTCAAAAAGGCTACTTCGCCAATCATCGGGGAACCAGACTCCGAAATATAGGAATAGGCATCTAGGTCTTTTTCGATGTAAAATTTCCCTGGCTTCACGGCTGCATCAAGAAGACCGAGCAAGATAGATGCGAAAAGATCGGAGTCATCAAGATTTAAATCCTGCCATTGTCGTTTTAATCTTATGGCGATATTGTATTCGAGGTCATTGAGGATAGGGAGATGCCAGTATTTTCTTATGGCGCTTGTTATGGGGGCACCCTCATCAATTTCCATACCGCTCTTTTTACAAAAATCTTTAAAATTGTGGACAAATGAGGCATAGCTCTCGCCCAGAATAAATCGAAGTGTTCTATCGATGGTAAATTCGGAGCCTTCAGGATCCCAATATATCCTTTGAAGTAAATAGGGATAAGCAGAAGATTTGCAATCTTTAGAATCCCGAGATATGCCACCGCACATTTTTGAGATGGCCTCTGAGATCTTACCTGAACGTTCGGAATCAGTTTCAATAAAAAGAGATTCCATGTTCATGCCAGGAACTAAGACAGGTTGAGTTTTGTCTATGTCGCCTGCCGCAGAAGCATAATGAATTATTGATTGACGATCCCTACGTATCAGGTTTGCGCAATGCAGCACCAAATGATTTTTCCTAGAAGATCCCAAGAGGGTAGCCATTGTACGTTCTTGCACATTGCTAAAAGGACCAGTGTAGTCTAAGCTGAGTATATCGAAATTGAAATCTTCGCAAGTTGTCACATATTCTTCTAAACTCATAGGCATAATTCGAATGCCTAGCTTTTTTCTTTCTAATTCGGTAATAACGTCCTTATCACGTTCAACGCCAACAATATTCCCTCGTGGGATTCCCAAAGGATCATACACCTGATAGATTTCAGCGGCATCCACCCCTGGGAAACATAATACTCTAAGATCCTTTGGCCTCCTGAAATGCAAAAGCGTATCGCCAATCATTCGTCGAACTAAGTCTCTTGATTTGGCCTTCGCCCAATCCTTTCCATACGCCTTTTCAGCTTGAGTCATGGAACAGAAGCAATAAAATAGTGTTTATAAACTTAACTATATTAATTATTGGATAGTAGTAACTTTATTAAACAATTGCGGCTAATCCATCTTCTCTATCATTTCCAATGCTATGATGTTCGCAGGCTCGATAACAACTTTCCTCGCTTCCTCAATCGTCATCCATTTGGCGTCGAAAAACTCAGTGAAATCCACCTTGAATTCTTTTCCATCGGTCTTCACAATGTACCAAAGGTCATAATGCTCCTTGCAAGCCCGTGAATCGCGGAGTATGAGGGTCAAGCTCAGCAAGAATGGCCCAGGTATTTCCTGGAAGAAGCCATTCACCCCAAGTTCCTCGCTTATCTCCCGGTTCAATGTCTGCAGCAATATCTCGCCTTTGTCAATATGACCTCCAGGAGAAAGCCACAGGTCGGATTTCTTGTGATGCACGATGAAGACCTTCTTGTTTTCAGGGTTGTATGGAAGGAAATATATGCAGAAGTGCGATCCGGGATTCTCATCCCTTGTAAGCCTGCCTTCCTTTAGTCTTTTCAGGTAGAGTTTGCGCGTGTTTTCGCTGTCGCAGATGGAAAGGTTCACAAGTTTGAGGATTTCTTTGGCAAGCATTGGCGCAGGGAAAGTTTTATATTGCCGATTATAAAAGGTTTTCTCTATGCGTTCAGACAAGGCAATAAAAGAGAAGTATCGTCCTATTTTCTGGAAAACTCCTGAGAAATACTACGCTGTCAATGTCCTTAAGCTTGAAGGATTCAAGAGAAGCTTCTGCAAAGAATGCAAGCGCCCTTTCTGGTCAACTACTTCAAGGAAGGTCTGCGGAAATCCATCCTGCAACCCTGAAGAATCATTTTCGTTTTTAGGAAAGACCCCTGCAAAAAGGGAATTATCTTACATAGACGTCTGGAAAGATTTCAGCCAGATGTTCAAGAAATTCAATTACACTCCAGTCAAGAGATATCCGATTGTTTCCCGTTGGAATCCAACGATGGAATACACAAACGCTTCGATAGCTGCTTTCCAGCCTTACGTAATTTCAGGCGAGGTGAATCCTCCAGCCAAGAAGCTTGTCATCCCGCAATTATGCTTCAGGACAACAGACATCGATAATGTCGGATTGACTATGTCCCACAACACTGTCTTCTCGATGATAGGCCAGCACCAATTCGTTCCTCAGTCAGAATGGAGCCAGAACAAGGCTTTCGAGGAGATTTTCACCTGGCTGAAAAAAGGCTTGGGCTTGCCGAATGATGAAATAACATTCCACGAGGACAGCTGGGCCGGTGGTGGAAATCTTGGCCCTTGCATGGAATTCTTCTCAAGGGGATTGGAATTAGGCAATCAGGTTTACATGATGTATCAGCAGACTCCGAAAGGCGTTGAAGATTTGAAGTTGAAAGTCTTGGACATGGGAATGGGTCAGGAGAGGAACGCGTGGTTCTCGCAGGGAAAGAACACTGTTTACGATGCGGCATTCCCGACAGTCATGGAAAAATTGAAGAAAATCTCGGGTTTCGATGTTGACGAGGCTCTTTTGCAGAGATACATCCCCCATGCAGGCCTGTTGAACATAGACGAGGTTGAGTCAATAGACAAGGCATGGCTTCAGGTTTCAAAGAAGGTTGGTGTTGATGTAAACGAATTGAAAAGGAACATCCTTCCGCTATCAGCTTTGTATTCGATAGCAGAGCATTCAAGAGCGTTGTTGGTTCTGCTTAATGACGGAGCATTGCCTTCAAATGTCGGAGGAGCTTATAACCTGAGGGTGATTTTAAGGAGGGCCCTGAGCTATCTCGACCAGTATTCAATAAAGACCAGCCTCCAGGAAATATGCAAATGGCATGCAGATTACCTCAAGCCGTTGTGGCCGGAATTGTCTGAGAATCTCGAAGATGTTAACAAGATTTTGGAAGTCGAGAAGTCAAAGTACAACGCAACCAAGGAAAAGTCGAGGAACATTGTCGCGAAATTGCTTGAAGACAAGGAAAAGATAAACACCGGAAAGCTTCTTGAGCTGTACGATTCACAAGGGATCTCTCCGGAATTGATCAGGGAGGAAGCGAGGAATCTCCACGTGAAAGTCAATGTGCCGGAAGACTTCTATAAGAGGGTTTCTGAATTGCACGAGAAGCATGTCCAGGTCCATCAGACTCATGTTGAAAAGGAACTGAATCTTGTTAATGTTCCAGAAACTGAAATACTTTACTACGATGATTACAAGCTGGTTGATTTCTCCGCTAAAGTTGAAAAGATACTTGATAACAATGTAATCCTGAACAAGACTGCTTTCTACCCGACTTCAGGAGGCCAGATACATGACCTAGGAAATTTGGGCGGGATAGAAGTTGTCAATATCTACAAGCAAGGCCATCATGTCATCCATGTGCTCAAGGAAAAGCCTTCTTTCAGGCAAGGCTCAGTTGTTGAAGGCCATATTGACTTGAAACGCAGGATTCAATTGGCAAAGCATCACTCATCGGCCCATATTTTGAACGCAGCAGCGAGGAAAGTTCTTGGAAAGCATGTGAACCAGGCTGGAGCTAAAAAAACAGTTGAAAAAGCCCATCTGGACATAACTCATTACCAGTCTTTGACAGAAAAGGAACTGAAGGAGATTGAAAGGGTCGCAAACATAATAATTGAAAAAGATGTTCCGATTATTTCAATGATATTGCCAAGGGACAAGGCAGAGGAAAGGTACGGCATGGCAATCTACCAAGGTGGCGCTGTTCCAGGGAAGAAACTGAGGATTCTGGACATCAAAGGTATTGATGTTGAAGCCTGTGGTGGTACTCATCTCAAGAGGACTTCCGAAGCTGGAAAGATCAAGATAATAAAAAGTTCCAAGGTCCAGGATGGCATAATCAGGATCGAGTACAAGGCCGGAGAAGCAACAGAATCAGAGGTTCAGGCTGAAGGAAATCTTATAGGCATGTCTGCGAATATCCTGAATGTGCAGAAATCACAGGTGCCTGCGAGGGCAGAGGAATTGTTCGAGAAGTGGAAGAAGGCGAAGAAAGGGAAATCAGAGGATTATGATTTAACTTCAAAGGAAACAGAGCAGGGCTCAGACCAATATTTATTGGAACGCACCGCTCAAATTCTAAAAACACAGCCAGAGCACGTTCCTAAGACTCTGAAAAGATTCCTGAGGGAATTAGAGGATCTTAAGAAGAAAAGCCAGTAGAACTTGTTGAGAGTTTATCAAGATTCTTTCTCAAGACATCAAGGTCGTTCGCATGGCCGCTGAATCGCGCAGTCACTCTAACATGATCCAGCCTTCCGGGCAACAACGCCAAAGATCCAAGCCTGTCGACGATTGTATGCCTTGTGATTTCATCGCCTTTGTCATAGCCGACGCGTCTTTGCTCTTCGAGAAGCTTTTCTCTGCTCCTTTCCGGAACAAGGACATTATCCTCGTCAAAGCCGTGGCTCAAACCAAAGGAAGGGTTTAGCAAGCATGCGAAAAATCTGGTTATTTTCCTTGGCATCCATGCAGGCGCATGCTTTGCGTAAGGCCTCGCTCTGCTAAGCTCAGACTTGTATGCTTCTGGAGTTATCTGGAGCTCAATGGTGCTCTCCCCTAAGAGAGGATAGCTCGTCGTAGCTCTGACAATCAATCCGGGAGTATCAGTCTTTTCAAGCGATAGCTTGTCAGTGATTATATCCTCTTTCAATCGAAGCATCCTGCGTGGCATTTGCTGCGCTTCGACCCCAACTTCATCAATCCTCTCGCACAGGGTTTTTTCGCGTTCGGTGAAGTAAGGGAGTACTTGCATGGCTGTTGCCAAATGCAGATACTCTAAAAATGCGAATGACTTGTTGGGTTGCCTTGCAACTTGTATCATCGCGTTGTCTATTCCGTAAGAATACAATGTTGCTAGTATATGCTCGACATTGAGCACGCTCATAGTGTCATTGCGTAGGGTGATTGAACTTTTGTATGCCTGCGCTGCAGCGAGATTGGCGCGAACTGCGCCATGGGCAGCATTGTAGAATATTATGCCTCGATTTTCAGAAGCAGGGCTTATTTTTAGGCTGACACGATTTCCTCCGTAAGGCTCAATCCCTAAAATTTCTATATCGTCCTTCAGTGTACGTTGCTTTTCCATTTACTTCAAAGGTATTTCGCCACGCTTGGCAAGGTAATGCCCATCTTTGCCGGCTTTCTTGCGCTCCCTCATTCCGTAATTCGCGGCTTCAATCACTTGCGCGGGTGTCATTCCTTTGTGCCAACTTGCAGCGCCTGCTGTTATTGTAATCGCATGACCGAGGTATCCTTCCCCGACTCTCGCTTTTCTGAACTCATCTGCGACCCTTTCCACCAGTCTTGCTGCCTGCGTTTCATCTGTTCTTGGCGCAACCAGCAATACTTCCTCTCCGCCGTATCTGTATGCCAGTACGTCGTCGCTTCTGACAATTCCCCTTATGGTTGTGGCAGCATCCTGCAATACCCTATCCCCGATTGGATGCCCATAGCCTTCATTGACTTTCTTAAAGTCATCCAAGTCAGCAAAAACAACAGAATACGGAATTCCAAGCTGATCTGCTTCCCTTTGGGCGGCGTTAAGCCTTTCAAGAAGCGTATTCCTATTAAACAGGCCTGTCAACGGATCAGTTATTAGTTTTTGATGTAATTGAGCGTTTTGGGCTTGTAAATGGGTTATTACCGCTGTATACAGACGCCTTATTTGGGCTGGATCTGTCATTCTTGAATCTTCAGCTTCAGCTTGTAATCTCTCCAATTCGGCATCATAAGCCCTTCGTCCTAGATTATCTTGCGCCATTGGATTATGGTGCTGTAAAATATATATAAGACTTTCTATTTGGCTTTTAGGACATGAGAGTCTAGAGAGAAGTTAAGAATTTACAAAAACAAAGGCAAGAATACTAAAGCAACTATAGCCATTAGCTTGATCAAGATGTTCAGGCTTGGTCCAGAAGTGTCCTTGAACGGATCTCCAACAGTGTCTCCAACGACTGCAGCCTTGTGCGCAGCAGATCCTTTTCCACCGTGGTTTCCACTTTCAATGTATTTCTTCGCGTTGTCCCAAGCTCCGCCTGCATTAGACATCATTATCGCAAGCATTACTCCGCTTGTCAATGAGCCGGCGAGCATTCCGCCTAAAGCTTCGACTCCAAGTATCAATCCTATTATTATCGGTGATAAGAAAGCAAGCAATCCCGGAAGTATCATTTCCCTTAGCGCTGCTTTCGTCGAGATGTCTACGCATCGCGCATAATCTGGCTTGGCTTTTCCAGCCATCAATCCTTTTATCTCCCTGAACTGCCTTCTAACTTCCTCTACAATCTTGAATGCAGCGCTTCCAACTGATTGCATCGTCATGCTTGAGAACAGGAACGGCAACATCCCGCCGATGAGCATCCCGATTATTACCCTGAAATCCAGGATATCAATTGCTTTCAATCCTGAAGCTTGTGAAAATGCTGAGAATAATGCAAGTGCTGTCAATGCAGCTGAGCCAACTGCGAATCCTTTTCCGATTGCAGCTGTCGTGTTTCCTGCAGCATCCAGTTTGTCAGTTCTCGCCCTTACATTCTTCGGCAGGTTAGCCATCTCTGCTATTCCGCCTGCGTTGTCAGCAACAGGTCCGTAGGCATCCACTGCCAATGAAATCCCTAAAGTGCTTAACATTCCGACGCCTGCGATGGCGATTCCATACAGCCCTGCGAACTTGTAAGCTACGAATATTGCTATTGAGATTAATAGTACAGGAACAACCGTGCTCTTCATCCCGACCGCCAGCCCGTGAATTATGTTTGTCGCAGCTCCGGTTTCAGAGGCCTGCGCGATTTTCTTGGCATGGACTCTTTCCACTGATGTGTAGAATTCCGTGACCAATCCTATCAATACGCCAGCAATCAACCCTGCTGTTGTCGCGAAGAACACTCCGTTTGTCCCGAATACATTGTTCGAGACGAAATACGATCCTATGACAAATAGTATACTTGCGAAGATCAGTCCATTTCTCAGCGCTTTCCCCGGGCTCTCCCCAGTCCCTCTTACGAAGAACGCTCCTATTATTGAACAGATGATTCCTAAAGCTGCTAGTAATAATGGAAATAGTAATCCTTTCTCTCCGAAAGCCACAACTCCAAGGACCATCGCAGCGATTATGCTTCCTACATAGCTTTCAAACAAGTCAGCTCCCATGCCAGCTACATCCCCGACGTTATCGCCTACATTGTCAGCTATGACTCCTGGGTTTCGAGGGTCATCCTCAGGTATTCCAACTTCAATCTTCCCGACCAGATCAGCGCCAACATCTGCTGCTTTTGTGAAGATTCCGCCGCCGACTCTTGCGAACAATGCTATCGAGCTTGCTCCCAATGAGAAGCCGAATATGTAATTAGGATCTTTGAAAATCAAGTATAATATAGTCACTCCCAGCAATCCCAGTCCAACAACTGTGAATCCCATCACAGCTCCAGAATTGAATGCTATCTTCAGCGCGGCTCCAAGGCTTGTTTTTGCTGCCTCGGTTGTTCGTACGTTTGCTTTTGTAGCAGCTCTCATTCCTATGTAGCCTGCTAATGCTGAGATGAAGGCTCCGCAGAAGAATGTTATCGCTGTCTGGATGTTTATGAAGAAATATAATGCTGTGGTGACTATTACTGCGAATATGGCAAGTATCCTGTACTGCCTTTTTAGGTAAGCTGTCGCTCCTTCCCTTATTGCAGATGAGATTTCCCTCATCTTTTCGCTTCCAGAAGGAGCCTTGTTTATCTTGTAATATAATAGGACTACGAAAAGCAATGAAAGTATTGCTGCTGCAATTACCCATATGATTGCCATGGCTTTTGAATGGAAAATTACGGGTATATAAAGTTTACTGGCAATAATGCGGCAGCATAGGGTTGAATATCCGAAAAAAATATAAGAAAAAGAAATAAAAAAGAAGTTTATTTCTTGTCGACTTCTTTGATTCTTTCTGTAACGCCTTGAAGCTCTTTTTCCAGGGAATCCCTGTACTCTTTCAGCATCTCAAGTTTCTCTTCCTTTGTCAGGAAGCTTCTTTCGCTTCCGCAGCAGTTTCCTTGCATGTTTTCACGCTCCTTAGTTGATAATATCGGTTATACGATAACAAATATATAAAGCTATCGGTTATACGATAAAACAAAACTCTTTTAAACTCGAAGGCTATACTGGGATAGTGTATGGCAAGCTGTTGTGATATGAAGGGGTTTTTGTCTTTTCTTGTTCTATGGATAGTTTCAAAGAAGCCAATGAACGGGTCAGATATAGCCAAGGAATTGGAAAAGCGGAAAGGCTCAAAGCCGAGTCCGGGAACAATCTACCCGGTCCTGAAGGAACTAAAGTCCAAAGGGCTGGTTTCTATTGATAAGAATAAGGCTTACTCATTGACGAAAAATGGCAAGGAATCTTTAAAGGACGCCTGCACTTACTTCGGAAAAGTATTCTACGACATGAGAGAATTCTGTGATAGCTAATTATTGTGGTCTTTCATGCTGACGCATCCTGGAAATCCCTTAAGTCCATCTTCCCTCTTTTGCCATCAAGGAAATCCACCACCTGCTTGTCCACTATGACATCGCTCGGCCACACATGTCTTTTCAGGACAATCCCTTGCAATGTCCTGCACCTGCTCAATGCCACGTATGTCTGCCCATGCGAGAACGCTCCGGAAGACAGATCAATCACTACCTTCCCGAAAGTCTGCTCCTGGCTC
>DATDVX010000063.1:0-13371 GCA_035289885.1 Candidatus Nanoarchaeia archaeon
TAGCTCAGAAATCAGGGAAGTACATATCATATGCTACACCTCTGCTTGACGGAAGATTGCCTGACGGGACAAGGGTAAATGCGACGTACACGCAGGACATCTCTTCCAGAGGGCCTACTTTCACGCTGAGAAAATTCACAAAAGAGCCATGGAGCCCTGTGCGCCTGATACAATTCAGGACTGTTAGTCCGGAAATACTCGCTTATCTATGGTTGCTGATAGAGAACGGCTCGAATATCATGATCATCGGAGGGACAGGAGAAGGAAAGACCAGCTTGCTTAACTCCCTAGCTTTTTTCATACCGCCGCAGGCAAGAATCGTTTCAATCGAAGACACAAGAGAATTAAATTTGGTTCATGAGAACTGGCTTCCAAGCGTCGTTAGGGAAGGCATCGGGATAAAAGGCGAGGAAGGGGAAGTGGACATGTTCACACTGCTGAAGGAAAGCTTCAGGCAGAGGCCGGATTATGTTATTGTCGGGGAAATAAGGGGGAAGGAAGCGTACGTGCTCTTCCAAGGTGCAGCTTCAGGCCATTCAACGATGAGCACGATGCACGCCGAGGATGTGGCCACCATGATCAGAAGGCTGGAAACGAAGCCGATAGAACTTTCTCCGTCATTGGTGAATACAATCGATGCTGTCTGCGTTATCGGCAGCATAAAGAGCGGAGACAAGCATGAGAGGCGAGTTAAGGAGATAGTCGAAATAGTGGAAGTTGGCGAGAGGCTCGGGCAAGTGAAGCTGAACTACCCTTTCACATGGGATCCGAAGACAGACTCTTTCTTCTTCAAGACAGAGAGCAGGATACTGGACAGGATAGAGAAGAAAGCAGGGATATCAAGAGATGTGCTAAACAAGGAATTCAACACGAGAGCCAGGCTGTTGATGAAGCTCTACCAGAACAGCATTTTCGACTTCAAGAAAGTGCAGGACGTAATCAACGCTTACTACAAGGACAAGGAGGGAGTGCTGAGGAAATATAACCTGCTTGATACAAGATGACAATAGAAGATTCGATACGGATGATCATGGAGAACCTCCAGAATTACAACAATACCAGGGACAGCAAGGAAATGGAGAGGTATGATTCTGAGATAAAAAAACTCTTTATGCAGATAAAGGAACTGCTGCATGCTGAAGCAAAGTCGATAAAAAATGCGTAACGTCGAGGAAATCTGCAGGAAGCTCAGCGATTTCGCAAAAGAGCTGAATGACTACAAGGCCTTCGCCAGGAGACTTGAGACTGAGACATCAAACCTTTCTGGGGAAGACAGGGCGAACAAGGAATACCAGCTCGACCAGGTGAACCTCTACATCATGCAGATACTTGAATCAATGGAAATCCTCTGCGACATGGCGTTAGAGCAGACTGAAAAAATCACTGCTGCTGAAGAAGAGAAAATAATCATACCTGTCGCCAAGCCTGCTGAAGAACCGAAAGCAGCGGAAAAAAACAAGGAAGAAGCGGCAATTCCACTACCTTCTGGGAAATTCGTCGCTATATCAGCCAAGGCTGAGCAATCCCTGATAGACGAGCTTGGGCTTGACAAACGGGCGCTGCAGAGACTGAGGAACGTAATGAAAAAACCAGAGAAAGAAAGGGCGAAGTATTCCATCTACAAGCCGAAGGCATACGGGAAGCTGGCAAACTCATTGTTTGATGGATTGCAATCAAGGATAACCGCGAAGAACCCGAAAATCTTCGACTCGCTGTACAAGTCATTGATGGCGTCTGATGTCAAGGTCCTCTCAAGGACGTACATAAACATGATATTCCTGACGACATTATTCGCGTCCTTTCTGGGATTAATCGGAGGAGTGGCGCTGTTCAGCTTCCTTGGAAAACAGGTGCTGATAGGCGGTATCGCTGGAGTGCTGTTGGCGTTCTTGGTAGGAGCAGCGACGTACATCCTGCTGTACACATATCCCTGGCTGGCAGTGACTGCAAGAAAGAAGCGCATAAGGAATGACTTGCCTTTCATGATAATACACATGGCTGCTGTAGCCGGGAGCGGCGCGCATCCTATGTCAATCTTCGGATTGCTTTTGAGATCCGGCGAGTACAAGGGGCTGGAAGAGGAGCTGACGAGGATAGTGAACTACACCAACCTCTTTGGATATGATCTGACGACAGCATTGAAGACCGTGTCGAAGACGACTCCATCCATGGACTTCAGGGAATTATTGACAGGGATAGCATCGACTGTGGAAAGCGGAGGGAATCTTGCTGTCTACCTGAAATCAAAAGCCAATGACGCGATGAACAAGTACAGGCTCGAGAGGAAGAAGTACGTCGAGACATTGTCAACATACTCTGACATATACACAGGAGTGCTGATTGCAGCGCCTCTGCTGTTCATAGTCACACTTGCGATCATAAACCTGCTTGGAGGAAGCATCGGGGGATTCACAGTGAAGAGCATCTCGTCGTTCGGGACTTTCATAATCATACCTTTCCTCAACATAGGATTCATAATATTCCTCACGATAACGCAACCAGAACTATGAAATTCAAGGCAAAATACTGGATAGGGATAATACTAGCGCTAGCGCTGTTCGTAGTGGACTACTATCTTTTCTTCGGGAAGAGATGGTTCTATCCTCTGATAATAGTGTGCGTGACGATCGCATGGATAATGCCATGGAACGACTTCTTCAAGGAAAGCAGAAGGCAGAAAGAGATCGAGACGAAATTCCTTGAGTTCGTCAGGACGATAAGCAGCGATGTGAGATCCGGCATTCCGATATCGAAGTCCGTGCTACACGCAGCTGACAAGGATTTCGGTTCATTGACACCGTACACGAAAAAGCTCGCGTCACAGGTAGCGATGGGAATACCATTCCACAAGTCATTCAACACTTTCAGCAATGACACAGGGAACAAGATGATAAAGACATCAATTTCAATCATACTGGAAGCTGAGAAATCAGGCGGGAACATAGCGGACATACTTGATTCCGTGACCGAATCTGTTCTCAACGTGAACAAGCTTAAGCAGGAGAGGAAAGCATCTGTGTTCTCGCAGATTGTCCAGGGGTACATAGTGTTCTTCATATTCATCGGGATAATGCTCGTGCTGCAGCTATGGCTCTTCCCTAAATTAGGGAACATATCTGGAGGAGTGACACAGGGATTGCAGTCTGCAGGAATAGGAGGTTTGGGAGGAGCTAAAGGAGAAGCAGGATTAGTGAACCTGGACATGATATTCCTGGGATTGATAATAATACAGGGGTTCTTCGCGGGGATAATGATAGGAAAATTCTCAGAAGGGACATTCAAGCAGGGACTGCTGCACTCGCTCGTGCTGATAACCTGCGCATTGCTGATAATAACAACTGCAAAAGGCGGATTGATATGAGCAAGAAAGGACTGGTGCACATAGACTGGGCGATAAGCATGGGGATATTTGTCATATCAATAATAGCACTCTTCACTTTTCTCAGGCCAGGGATAAAAGAGCCTGGAGATGAAAACTTATTCCTCAACCTGATACAGGATAACTTCGAGAAGAATGTTTCAACAAAGATTGTGCAGACACCGCTGATAGTTGAAGAGCTTGATTCTGCAGGAGTGCCTGATCAGCCTGAGATAAACATCAATGTTGTTTCTGGCGGATGGAGAGCAACTAACGCGGAAAATCTGCCCGAAGGATTCGCTTCCCCGATAATCGACGGCAATGACCTGACATTGAAATGCAGGATAGGCGTCTGCGATACTGAAATGGAAAACGAGAAGCACTCGCCGATAATGCTGACGTTCCACAGGTCAGCGCATGACGCAGGGGAGCTTGAGCTTGATGATGACATCTGCAGCAGGGAAACCGGATGTAGCGCTTACCTCGGAGTGGACGAGACAACCGAAGGGCTGTCGCAAAGCCTGATAAATAGTTTATTCAGCCAGTCAACAGACTACGAAGCTGTGAAGTCTGAATGGGGATTTCCGAAGAACAAGGACTTTTCCATAAGCGAAGGAGATGAGATCAGCTTCGGGAAGGATGACGCAGGGGAAAGGAACGTGTTCGTGAGGCAGGGCAAGTATTGGTTGCTCAACGAGGATGGCACAAGGACGAAATACGCAGTGATATTCAAGGCATGGTAGGCAAGAAGGGATTCATCAGGACAATAGAAGCGACTATCGCAGTGCTACTGATATTCGGGTTCATAATAGTGGCAGAGCCGAAATTCTCGAAGCAGGCGGAAAGGAAAACGCCTGACATAATAAAAGAGACCCAGGAGTTCATGTTCAGCGAGATAGTTCACAATGAGGACTACAGGGAATGCATATCGCAAGGTGTAAACGAGCAGATCACAGGGTCATGCAGGGACGTCTGCGGAAGTAACATGGATGATTTCATAAGCCAGAACATGCCTTTCGGGTATGAATACGCATGCGAGGTATGCACGACTGCCGTGAGCTGCCTCCAGGATGACCTGCCGATCGACAGGAGCGTCTATGCCAACAGCATATTCGTGGCAGAGAAAAACTCGAAAATCGTCAGGATTTACTTCTGGGAAAGCTAGAAATCACCATGAGATTAGGACGATATCCATATAGCATTAACCGAAATATATATAAAGCAACTCTCTAAAAGTTATGCAATACACAAAAGGGGTTTAGATTGTGATAAGAATTATACGGGACTTCATAAAACGAATGATTCACCAGCTCTTCCAGACCAAGAAGAAGATTAAACTTGGATTCTACGGGCCTCCGAACGCTGGAAAAACGACATTAGCCAACAGGATCTCAAAAGACTGGCTCGGAGAGGAAGTCGGATCTGTTTCTAAGATACCTCATGAGACAAGATCAGTGAGCGTTAAGGAAGCTGTCGTAATAAAGCACAAGGGGAAGGAGATGGGCTTCACATTGGTTGACACGCCTGGAATAGCGACCAAGATTGATTATGAAGAATTCATGAAATTCAAGATGAAGGAAACTGAAGCCAAGAAGAGGGCGAAGGAAGCGACTGAAGGCGTCATAGAAGCCATCAAATGGCTTGATGATGTGGATTGCGTCTGCGTGGTATTGGACAGCGCTGAAAACCCTTATTCACAAGTGAACATCACTATCATAGGCAACTTGGCAGCAAGGGACATACCTGTGCTGATCGTTGCCAACAAGATTGACCTGAAAAGGTCCAACATAAAGAAGGTAGAGGCTGCATTCCCGCAGTACGAAGTCGTCGGGATATCCGCCATGAAAGGCAAGAACATGGAGGAGTTTTACGAGTCGTTGTTCAGATTAATAAAGAAATAAAGAGGTTGAAAAATAATGCTGACATTACAGTACGTGCAATATGCTGACCTTGAGAACATGAACTCAAGCCAGAAGATAAAACACCTGCTTAGCATCGTTGAGGAAGGGAAGATAGTCCTGATGCAGGGAAGATTGACTCCTGAAGAGGAGACTGGCCTGATAAAGGAGACGATGATTAGGATAAAGAAGGCCTTCAAGGGGATACAGCTTTGCACGATATACCCTGCTGAGAGTTCAGGACATCTCTTCGGAAAGATGAGGAAGGAGCTTGCCAAGATATTGGTCGGAAACCAGGAAGGGCTTACAATCATAGGGCCTGACTCGATAGTCAAGGAGATAAGAAGAGATCCTAGCAAGATACAATTGCTTACAATAGACGCGCCTAACAAGCCTAGCAAGAAGAGGAGATCAAGGAAATAATCCAATGCCACACCAATGCGTTCGATGCGGAGCCATGTATGAGGATGGAGCGCAGGAACTGTTAAAGGGTTGCGTCTGTGGCGCGAAATTCTTTTTCTTCATGAAGAGGAAGGACATTGATGAAGTAACACATCTGACAACGAATCTCACTGCAGATGAAAGGAAGGAACTTGAGAATGACGTGCTTGACTTGGTTGGCGAGAAAGAGCCTGAGAAGCCAGTCATATTGGATTTAGAATCGATAAGGGTGTTGAAGCCCGGGAAGTTTGAGATTGATCTAGTTGATCTTTTCAAAGGAAAGCCGTTGGTCTACAAACTGGAAGACGGGAAATACATAATTGACATAGTAAGCACGTTCAAGAGCACACGCGCTGGAAAAGCTTAAGATTTATTTCACAAATTCGACATTGCCCATATTCTCGAATTCTTTGTCGCCTGTCAGAAACTTTACTCCACTCAACTTGGCGATAGCATAGCCTATTGAATCTGCAATTGAAATATTTCGAGAGTTGTTGGCAAGCTTGAAATTCACTGCGAAGGCGATGGCATCAATTCCGTAATCTATTACTATATTATTGTAATCTTGAAGCAGCTTTTCAGCAAGAGGGTTATTCGTTTTCGTCAGATAATAAAATAGCTCATAAAGGTTGAGCTTAGAAGTGATTATCCTAGCTGAGGTATATTTCTGATAAGAAGGACTGTCCTTCAATATCTCTATCAGCGCATATGTGTCGAAAAAATATATTTCTTCAGTCGTCATACAGATCTGCTCTTATTTCATCTTTTATTTCTTGAGCAGTCTTCTTAAGCTTTCCTTTCAAAATTCCGAAAGTCTTACGGAAAGTATCATCTGATTTGAGAATAATGACCCTGATAGGCTTGTTCTCCTTAATATCCATAGCTTCAACTACCTCTTTTGGAAATACTCCTCCGAGAGAATGGCCCCACTTCCTTGGTATTATCTCGCATTCCATTAGTTATACTAAGTATAACTTATTTATAAAGATTTCTGTCAATAAAACGGAAGAACTGTTATCGCAAAAGATTATATATGATGAATCTGGCGATTAAATCCCGATGGGGATGTAGCATAACCCGGTTAGTGTGATCGGCTCCAGACCGATTGATCCAGGTTCAAATCCTGGCTTCCCCAGACTTATCATTTAATATCCTTAATGATAAAATCAATATCCTGCATGATGCTCTCTGCCAAAACAACAGAGTTTGGCACAGCCTTCACTTTTTCACCCTCTTTTTTAAGTATCGGCAATTCAATCTTTCCAATAGACACATGCTCAGACAGTATCATGTTAGTAATATCATAATCGAGCTGGACATTATGTACTTGGCTCATGATATACATATTAAGAAGCTCCTCTATGCCGTTCTCTTTATCAATTTTATCCTTGTTGATAACAACCCTTATTTCGTCTACACCATAATCATCCGGCCCGATCTTGAAAGGCTTCTCTGTAAGCAGCTCCTCTTTCAGGTCAATGTCAACATAGTATTCCAAGCGATTGGCAGTCTTAATCACTGTCATGCTTCCAAAATTGTAGAAATCCATCCAAGCGCTAGGTGAGTCTTTGTTATTGGCAAAAAATCCTTTGCGGATGTTTCTCTGGCTTTTCAAAGCGGTGTCTATCATCTGAAGAATATCCTCGTACTTCTTGTCGATGTTTCCAAGATAATATGTAGGCGATTTAGCGAAGCGCTCTTCGAGAGTAACTTCAGATGGTTCTTTAAGCTGAGAGAAGTCGTATATCCCTGCGTCATGGCGTAGCTTTGTCAGCTCCTCTTTCAATGAACTATTTTCCGTTTCATACCCTGAAATCCTTGTTTCATACTCGGAAATGCGCTTTTCCAGATTAGATTGTTTGCTCTGCAAAACCTCAACTATCTTGGCAGGATTAGCATTTCCCTCTAATGATGTCCTGCCTATTGCCTTGCTAACATGACTATCCGAGCCATCAAATGCTGCCGGTCTTTCTTCTATTGGACTTGCATGATACGCTACATACGATTTTCCAAGCATGAACCCTATTCCGAGCGCCAAAGCTGGCATCGCTTTCTTGATGTACTTCATCATATTCATTTTTTATCCTCGAGAATCACTTCTATTCCTTCGATAATACTATTTGCAAGAGTAATTGAGCGAGGGACGCTTTTGAATTTTTTATTCTCCTCATCAAGTATCGGCAGTTCGAGCTTGCCAAGGGATATGAACTCATAACCTGTCATCTTTGTCGCGTTGTATGATATTTGAACATTATGCATCTTACTATGGAGATACACTTGAAAATGCTCTTCGACACTATTTCCCACATTTACTTCTGCTTTGTCAATGGCTATGCCTATGTCTATATCGTCAGATTCTGAATTCGTGAATGGGTCAAGAGTAACCATCTCATCCTTCAAATATATGTTAATAGTGTACTGATGAGACCTGCCCTGATTCTTTAGTATTATCATCTCGCCAAAATTATAGAAATCCATTGCCGTGCGAGGCCACTTTCCGTCCTCATGCCAGTCATGAATATTTTTTTGAGCCTTTATCGCAATATCCACCATTGATAGTATATCCTCATACTTCTTGTCGAAGTTGCCTAGATAATACACAGGGGATTTTGCGAAGCGATCCTCCAGTTTTACATCTTCAGGCTCTTTAAAATCTGAAAAATCATATATTCCGGCAGTGTGCTTAAGCTTTGTCAGCTCTCCTTTAAGAGTCTTATTTTCGCTCTCATATTTCAGAACCTTCTCCTCGAGGCTTTTTTGGTTGTCCTGAAGAACCTTGATTGTCTCATTGGCGATGTTTTTTCCGTTGCCTTCCAATGATGGGTAAAAGACTGTAAAATCTGTGCCTTTCTCACCTTGAGGGGAGATACCATCTGAAGAAGATAATTCTGCTTCTTGTGTTTCAATTCCCGAGCTATTATCATAATCTCTTCCGACCATGAACCCTAATCCTAAAGTCAAGACTGGAATTGCTCCTACAATATAATTTCTTATCTTTGTCATTATTTTTTATCCATTCCTTTGTCAATGTTCTGCATGATATTCTTGAGTAACTCGGCAAATCTCTGCCTGGATGATGGAACTGCAATCTCATCTATAGCAAAATTCGAATTAGTAGAAGTTGCTTTTTTATCCACGATACTGTCTATAGTTTCATTATAACTAAGACTCAAGAATGATCTAAAATTTTTGTTTTGATTGGCAGTAACTGTCAATTCCAGGTTCATATATTTCGCAACTCCTGATTCATAAGGTTTCATAAGATTGTCTAATCTTAATTCGATTTTGTTCATCAATGAAAACGGCTCTACAGAAGTCATATTCCTCCTAAGATCAACATCCACTCGGTAAGACCTCTTATTATCTTCCCTCCAGATGCCCATCATCCCCATTTTAGTGTAAAACTTAATCTGGAAAAAGCTTCCATCTGGTGTCTTGTAGGGTATTGGGCTTCCTGGCTGGCTAAAATCATAATCTGCAATCGCCTTATCAACCAATTCCAATATGTTCTCATAGCTTTCCTGTGGTTTTGATAAATAATATTCTGGACCATTACGGAATCTTTCTTCAAGAGTCCTGCCTTCAGGCTCCTTCAGCTCGGAAAAGTCATATACACCGACAAACTTGCGAAGGTCGCCGATGTCCTTTTTTAACAACGCATTTTCAGATTCATATTTCAAAATTTTTTCTTCTAACTCTTTTTTCTTTTCTTCAATAGTTTGTAAATAATTGGTATTTGTTGCTAACGATGGTATCTCTGCCTTCTTTTCAGAATTATTTTTAGGATTTAGGTTTATTTCTTCAGTTCTTTCTTCTAAAGAAGATTCATTTTTTGAAGAAACTAATTCATTGGAATTCCCTCTCAAAGAGTAGCCTATACCAATTCCTGTGCCAAGGGTAGCAGCCAAAATTCCGTATCTTAACCATCTGAAATTCATATCTTTTCAGAAGTCATCAGATTCATAAACTTTTCTATAGTCTAGTAAAAAGAAGAAATTAAAAAGATTGGGGGTTGTAATTAAAATGGACAGAGAAATTTCTGAAGGCGTTACTCACAAAATACCTAGTGACTTGAAAAAAGCAATTGCTTCTTCTTCTAAAGTTTTGAAAGCTTGGAAAGATATTACACCTCTTGCAAGAAATGAATGGATTTGTCGGGTTATTGAAGCTAAGAAGCTAGAGACTAGAATCAAAAGAATTCAAAGAACTTGCGAAGATTTGATGAATGGAAAGAGAAGACCTTGTTGCTGGGCTGGATGCATTCACAGAAAAAAAATGATGGGCGATAGACTAGGGAATCAACGTTTTTCTTGGCCGGTTCCATCCCTGCTGATGTTGTTGTTCTATCATCCAATCTTACAGGAGAATCTCCCTGAGAAAAATACCTGCTTGTTGCATAGCTTCCAATAGCAATTCCTGTTGCGAATGCAGCAACGACCAATCCCTTGAAATGCTTCATGGTCATTTTTGGATATTGCCTGAACTCATAAACCTTTCCTATATTATATACTGCAGCATCTACTTACGACACTATTTGTTGGTGGTTAAAATAGTAAGGTTTATATAGGAATTAAATACCACGAATCAGTAGTTTCAATTAGGGGAATGCTAAAAATGCGGAATATAACAAAACTCATATTGTTTATAGTTACCTTCATACTAGCCTTGCAGAGCGTCGATGCGCTTACTGTCGTATTCTCAGGTCCTACTGACATACAGAACGATTTTTCATGCAGCCCAAGTACGCAAGCGATGACTGAGCTGACTACCAAGATCACAAGCGGATACAAATATACTCCTAAGAATGTCGGCTGCAGAACGTGGAGAAGTGCCGATACTTACTCGATAACAGTCAAAAGCACAGACCTAAAAGACGTGCATGACTGCAGTGCAAATGGAAAAAACGCCATATTGACTTCAATAGACAAGAGCAATTATTACCTCTATCCTTACAAGATCAAATCATACACGTGCATGGATCTTCCAAGCGGAAATACTGTGAAGAACAAGGAGACCGTCAAAGTCCCTTTCGATGGCACAGCTAAATGCCCTGCAAACAAAGCAATTGTGGCTTTCAAGACCATAAAATCAGATTACACCGGGAAATTCCCGAGATTGACTAGCATAACCTGCGCGAACATAGATTCCAATCCTGTTCCAACAACCACTCAATGCAGTGACGGAATCGACAATGACAATGATAATCAGATAGACTTCCCTAGCGACAATGGATGCACAAGCTCCTCGGACAACGACGAGACCACATTCGCGTGCGTCAACGGGAAGGCAAAGATAACCCTTTTCAGCGATAGCTCGATGATAGTGAATGCAGGCCCTGCGGTCGCAACATACAACGCGAACCCGAGATGGACGGCAAACATCCCTGGAGCTATATGGGTATGGAAGGAACTTTTCGTAAGCGATCCATTAGCGGATTCGTACGCAACTTTCACAAGGACTTTCAATCTGCCTTCTGATATAAATGGAATAACAGCGCCAATAACAATAGCTGCTGACAACTCATACAAATGCTCATTGAACAACAACCAATTTGCGAATGATCCTCTGGAATTCAATTACTTTGACCAGAACAAGGACAGCTATAACATCAATAGCTTGGTTCAGGGTGGGCAAAATACATTGAGTTGCGAAGTCAAGAACTGGGCTCTGGCGAAGAGCACTGCGCTTACTAATCCAGCTGGGTTGCTTTACAAGCTCGAGATAACAGGGAATAGCGCTGCATGCAATCCTGTCTGCGGAAACAATGTAATTGAAAGAGGCGAGCAATGCGACGATGGCAATACCTTGAATGGCGACGGCTGCTCAAGCATCTGCACGATTACAGTACAGTGCAGCGACACAGTGAATAATGATAATGATAATCAAATAGACTTCCCAGCAGATATAGGCTGCGATAATCCTAATGATTCTACTGAAGATCCTAATCCTGTCTGCGGAAACAATGTAATTGAAAGAGGCGAGCAATGCGACGATGGAAATGTAGTCTCAGGGGATGGATGCTCTGCTCTTTGCAGGATAACGCCTTCTAAATGCGGAAATGGAATCCCTGAAACTGGCGAGCAATGCGACGATGGGAACAGAGTGAATGGAGACGGATGCTCAATAAGCTGCCAGACAGAAATACCGCCTGTGACAACATGCGGAAACGCGATACTTGAAAGATACGAGGCTTGCGACGACGGAAATCTAGTGAACGGCGATGGCTGCTCACAGTTCTGCGACGTAACAAAGCAATGCTCTGATGGAATCGACAATGACGGGGACGGAAAGACTGATTTCCCTGCAGACCTCGGTTGCACAGATCCAAATGACAACACAGAACAGCCTGATCCAATCTGCGGCAATGCGGTCCTTGAAAGGGGAGAGCAGTGCGACGATGGAAACCTAATCAATGGAGATGGGTGCTCAAGCTTATGCAGAATAACGCCTCCTTTCCCACCTTTGTGCGGAAATGGCGTTGTTAATCAAGGAGAAACTTGCGATGATGGCAACAGGGTAAACGGCGACGGATGCTCAGTAAGCTGCCAGACTGAACAAACACCTATAACAGTCTGCGGCAATTCAATACTTGAAAGGAATGAAGCCTGCGATGATGGCAACCTGATAAACGGCGACGGATGCTCGCAGTTCTGCGATGTCACCTTCCAATGCTCTGACTTGGTTGACAACGATGCAGATGGAAAAATAGACTTCCCTAATGACTTGGGATGTACAGGTCCTAATGATAATACAGAATCGCCTGATCCGCAGAGCGTTTGCGGAAATGGAGCAATCGAGCAAGGAGAGACTTGCGACGATGGAAATCTAATCAACGGCGATGGGTGCTCAAGCACATGCCAGATTGAGACAGCCCAGGCAGTGTGCGGCAACAACATATTGGAAACGCCTGAACAGTGCGACGATGGAAACCTAATCAATGGAGATGGATGCAGCTCAGCTTGCCTGACAACAGTGCAGTGCTCGGATGGAGTCGACAATGACGGGGATACAAAAATAGACTTCCCTAACGACCCTGGATGCTCAAGCTCAACTGACAATTCAGAAGCTCCTGATCCAGTGTGTCCAGCGCAGCAATGCCCACCTAATTTCACATGCAACACCAATAATCAATGCGTTCCTAATGCAATCTGCGGGAACATTATAATAGAGATAGGAGAGCAGTGCGACGATGGCAATACCTTGAACGGAGATGGATGCTCAAGCACATGCCAGAATGAAATTCCAGCTGGAATATGCGGAAATGGAATAACCCAGGGGAACGAGCAATGCGATGATGGAAACACGCTTGACCATGATGCATGCACAGCTTCCTGCCAGTTGCCTAAGAAGTGCAACAACGGGATAGACGATGACAACGATGGGAAATCAGATTATCCTTCTGACAGGGGATGCTCAAGCCTCAATGACGATGATGAGAAAGATGATTTGGCTGATGGGCATGTTAAGGGCAAGAGATCGAAGAAATCAGTGAACAAGCCACAGCCTTTAACTGGAGTGGTGTTCGAGAACATGGACCTCAACAAGAACTCATATTCATGCGGCGAAGACATCGAGATGGACGCCAAGCTGCTCAACAGAGGGAACACTTTCGCAGACAATATATATGTGCAATTCACAAACAACATACTTGGAATCTCAGGCAAGACTGACTAC
>DATDVX010000064.1:0-4274 GCA_035289885.1 Candidatus Nanoarchaeia archaeon
GAATAAGCTCTGCTGTTTTTGATGTCTTATCGTTCATGAAGTTATCACCTGCCTTTTTATTTGCTTATAAAAAACAAGATTATATTATAAAGCTTCCCAAAAGGAAACTATTGAGCAATAAATTTATTAATGGGCAGTTTCAAGAAAGAGACTATGAAAAAATGTTCTGTTGCTGCTGCAGCAAGCAGCTTTGGAAAAAAAGGGACAATACCTCTTTTGCAGGAGATAGATTCGCATGGCAAGGAAGGTTTCAACGCTCTTTTGAAAAGATTGAAGAGCATAAGGCCGAAGATTCTTGCCGAAAGATTGAAGAGCCTTGAATCCGCTGGAATAATCGAGAGGAGCATAATCGCAAAGTCCAGGCCTGAAAGGACTTCCTACCAGCTCAAGGAGAAAGGCAGGGACCTTATCAAGATAATCATGCTTCTCAAGAGCTGGAATGAAAAGTATGACTCGGATCCAGAGAACTGCACGATGACATCGTGCGCAGACTGCGGAAGGTATCTCATCAAGGAAAAGGATCTTGCAGAAAGTTTGCAAGTACACGCTTAGAATTTTTTGACTTGAGCCATAAGAACCAATTAAAAAATTTACTTATTGCGCAATTCCGTCAAGATTTGAGCAAGTTGTTTTTCGATTCTTGCCAAACTTTCTTCAACACCACTAATCCGCTTTTCCATGGCTTCCTTGAACATGCCGCCTTGGTCGAATTCTTCTCCAGGATCTTTATCACTACCACCAAACCACCTGCTGAAGAAGCCTCTCCTTTTTTCCATCTCTGCCTTCATCGTCTTCATTTCTTCTTCCGATGGACCGTATCTTTCAAATTCCTTCCTTCTGTCTTCTTCTGACATCGACTCATACTTCTTTCTCATCTCTTCACGTCTTGCTAGTTCTTCTGCAGTAGGCTCATAGTTTTCACGCTTAGTTTCATATCTGGCTCTCTCTTCATCAGCAGGCTGGTATTCTTCTTTTTGGCTCTCGTACCTCATTCTTTCCTCTTCGCTTGGTTGGTATTGTCTGTAGCTTTCTTCAAAAGACGGTTCTTGTCCTTCAACATTCTGATAGAATTTCCCAGTAGGGCTGCCAACAGAGGAGTCATAGAATGCGAATCCCATCCCTAAGATTACAGCAACAGAAACCACAAGCAAAAGACTAGACCTGTTTATCACGCTCATTGTTTGTCTTGGAATATATTTAAACCTTCCGAAGTAAGCTTTTAGTCGTATAACTATTTAGGCCATGTTTGTTCTACAAGCTGAACGCTTTCCCGATGTAATACCCTGCTATTGTCGCAGCAGCCCCTATTATTACCATCTCCAATCCTGATTTCCACCAGGTCTTTCTTGTGAAGTGGCTTTTCGCTGATCCGACAAAGAATAATGTTATTATCGCTAACGGAATTGCAACCATCAATCCTGTGTTCAATGGCAGGAAAAAGAATGGCAATAATGGTATAAGTGACGCGAGTATATATGCAAGCCCCATGAAGAATCCTGTCTCTTTGGGATCCTCGTCATATCCATCTCCTAATTTCAGTTCTTCAGCTATCATCGTGTCCAGCCACACTTTCTTGTTGGAGGTTATTGTCTTCACAACCTTGTTCAAGAGCTCTCCCCTGAATCCTTTTTTCCTGTAGATGTCCTCTATTTCCTTCCTTTCGATATCAGGAATCTCCTCTATTTCAGTGATCTCGACTTTCTTGGAATTCTTTTTGAGCTCAAGCTCTGATTTCAATGAGATGTATTCCCCTAAAGCCATTGAAATCGCTCCAGCGAACATCTCTGCCAAGCCAGCGATTATCACTACACGATTTTCCAGCGCAGCTCCAGCCAATCCTGCAACCAGCGCAATCATGGAAACAATCCCGTCGTTTATCCCGAAGATTACCGGCCTTAGAACTCCAGATCTTGTATGGTTCTCTCTGGTCCTTATCATCTCTTTTTTCCCAGAAGTATGGTTAGAATTGGCTTAATAAACATTCGTATAGCGTGCAAAATATATTTCAAATTCAAGCAGTCTTTATATATTGAATTCACCAATGTATTATGTAATCTGCTGGGTAAAAGATGAGTGACACAAAAGAATGGTATGACCGCCAGAGTATCGCAACGAAGCGCGGTGATCATGGAGAGACTGACATCCGTTATGGAGTCAGGGTCTCGAAAGCACATATCAAGGTTGAGGCCTGCGGTTCTGTCGACGAGATGAATTCTTATCTGGGCTTGGCAAGGGCTCACATCGATGACCCTATGATAAAGAACATTCTTCTCCGTTTCCAGGAGGAATCTCTGAAAGTAGGAGCTGACATAGCGATGCCAGTTGATTTCCCTAATAGGGTTGACAAGGTTACTTCTGATATGATAGACTTCGTTGAGAAGGAGCTGCTTGAGCGGGAGAAGAACCCGGAGATAATGAAGGACTGGGCATTCCCCGGCCGTTCAAAAGCTGAAGCATTCATGGATGTAGCTAGGACATCATGCCGGAGAGCAGAAAGGAACGTCGTTGTACTGATGGAAGAGGGCCTGATAGCCAACAAGCTCGTCATCAAGTACCTGAACAGGTTGTCTGATTTGCTATGGATTATCGCAAGAGAGATTCAGATTAAAGAGAAGTACAAAACTTAATTTTTTCTATATTTCAAAATTTTTCCAGACGTATTGAAAAAAATAAAAGAGATTGTCGCTTAGGCTTTCCCAAGCGTCTTCTGCCCTGGCTCCCAGTCAATCGGGCATAGTTCCCCTGTAGGCTACTCCCTGATCTTCTTTCAGCACATTGAACAGCCTTGAGACAGCATGCGTCGTATCCGCCAACACAGGGAATTTCACCTGCGGCAGGTCCCTTGTGAACCAAGCCTTGTGCGAATGCTCGCTGTCAGTGCTAGCTCCAACAATAACTGCATTCAGTTTCTTGAACTCGTCTTCTTTTACCGCAAACCCTTTTATTTCAGTAGGGCATATGAACGTGAAATCCAATGGATAGAAGAACAGCACGACCCATTTCCCTTTATGATCTGTCAACTTGAACTTCGTGAATTTCCCGTTTTCATACGCAGTGCATTCGAATTCAGGAACTTTTTGTCCGATCTTTACCATTTGCCTCATTCCTCCATTTAATCTTCTAGTCCAGCGCCGCATCCGCAGTGCTCATGCTCAAACTTCGGATCCCCTACTTTGTATCCTTCCACATAGCCGCCGAGCATCTCGGCAATGTTGTCAAATGGATCTCCAGTCTCTCTTTTCTGCTTGTCTGCTATGGCGTTGTAAAATGCCCTTATCGCAAGCTCTGCCGCGAACATCTTGTTCTTCGTGAGTCCGAGCTTCTCTCCAAGGTCTGTTGGCGTTATCTTCTGTGCGTCACCATAATGTTTTCCGATTATCATCTCGCACATCACTGATGCTGCCACAAACACTTCTTCCTTCCCTTTCGCTGTGAACATCGCGTTCTTTATCTTCTTGTCATCAAAATTAAGGTAAAGGACTATTTCATCCACGCCGGCATCTTCCTTGTAATCAGCCTTGCCGAAGCATTGGTGATCCTTCAGATGCCCCTGGTATCTCTTCAAGTCTTTGTGCTTGCTGTAGAGTTCTGTGTACATTTTGTTATGAGAAGCTATTGCCGCAGCCGCAGGATTTCTTCATGTTCGGGTTGTTCACCTTGAAGCCTGTTCCCTGCAGCCCTTCAGTGTAGTCTATTTCCGCGCCTTTCACGAATTTCAGCGACTCAGGATCTATGAATATCTTCACTCCATGCGAGCTCACTACTATGTCGTTCATCCCTGCCATCGAGTCGAAGCTCAGGTCATATGATTGCCCTGCGCATCCGCCCTTGACGACCTTTACTCTCAAGGCTTCTGCTTTCTTCTTCTCTTTCCTTATCAGTTCCTTTATCTTTTCCGCAGCCCTTTCAGTAACGCCTATTTCTTTTATCATTGGCTCTTTTGTCTTGTCAAGAACTATATGATTTACTTCTGCAAGCATTTCCTTGAATGTCTTTTCATCCATCCCATGCCCCATCGCACCATCGCCTAAACTTTCGAACTGGTTGGCGTGGCACCCTGTGCAATGCAGCCCGTATTCAAGCATCTTCTCAGTGAGCCTTGATACTGCATTCGGGTATCTCTCGAATATCCCCGCGATTGTCATCTCAGGATTTATCGGTCCTTTTGATTTTTGAACTTGTTTTGTTGCCATACTTACTTCACCTTCCCGAATCTTTTGCTTACAATGTTCCAATCAACGTTCTCGAAGAACGCTTTAAGGTACTCTGCCTTG
>DATDVX010000065.1:0-2219 GCA_035289885.1 Candidatus Nanoarchaeia archaeon
ATCTGATCACAGGCGCGATATTTGCATGGGCTGGATTCGGTTCAGGATCTGCCAAGCCAGTCAACACATGGCTAGGTGTGATATACATTCTTGTCGGGATAATTGGCTTCTTCGGAGTGCTTAGCTTCCTGAACGTGAATGCTGCGGACAACTGGCTTCACCTGATTGTTGGTGTGATTTCAGTTTTCGCAATCAAGGGCGCCCAATAGGCGTTCTTTTCTTTTTTTCTTAATGTTTATATAATAGGAATAATTGATTAATCAGATGTTCGTGCATAACATCGACCCGATTTTATTCAGCTTGGGTCCATTGCAGATAAGGTGGTACGGTTTATTCTACGCTTTGGCTTTCATCGCAGGCTATTTCTACATACGCCACCAGGCCAAGAAGCAGAATCTTGCTTTCGACACGGAGAATTTCCTTGTCTACCTGATAATAGGTGATTTGATAGGCGCTAGAGTGTTTGAAATCCTTTTCTACAACCCATCATATTACTTTTCCAATCCTCTTGAGATGCTTGCGATCTGGCACGGCGGTCTGTCGTTCCACGGCGGGTTGCTCGGTGGCCTGATAGCTGCCTGGCTCTTCTCCAGGAAATACAAGATTCCCCTGCTCAAGCTTGCAGATCTCTGCTCAATCCCATTGGCATTCGGCCTTTTCATCGGGAGAATAGCGAATTTCATAAACGCAGAGCTGGTTGGCAAGATAACTTCAGTGCCATGGTGTGTCAAGTTCCCTGATTACGAAGGCTGTAGGCATCCGACCCAGATTTACGAGGCCTTGAAGAACCTGTTCATTCTTTTGATCCTCTACCCATTGAGCAACAAGGAGCACAAGGACGGCTATCTCTTCTCTGTTTTCCTGATAATGTACTCAATCCTAAGGTTCTTCATAGAATTCCTCAAAGTCCCTGAGACAATGTTCTTCTTCCTGACGACAGGGCAAGCTTTAAATATCCTGATGCTCATTTTTGGGATTTACCTATGGAAGAGAACAAGGAACTGACATCCCACGAGAGGAAGGAGCTGAAAAGGCTTCAGCGGGAGCAGGAAAAAGCATCTCATCAAGAGCAGAATGAAGGCTTGCACAAGAAAAGCAAGGCGAAAAAGGTCGTTCTCTGGTGCGCAATCGCGGTAATAATCATTGGAGGCCTGTATTTCTATGGGAGTTACCAAGGAAATAAGCCTGGTGAATCCGATTCTCTGGCCAGTTGCCTCACTGAGAAGGGCGTTGTGATGTACGGGACTGAATGGTGCCCTAACTGCCAGGCCCAGAAGAAGGCTTTCGGCAAGTCTTTCAAGCTGATCAATTATGTTGACTGCGATCTCAGCAATCTCTGCGACCAGAAGGGCGTCACAGGCTATCCAACATGGATTTCCCCTGATGACAAGCGCTTGGTGGGCAGGCAGGAGCTGGATGTCCTTGCCAAGACTTACGAATGCCCATTGCAATGATTTTTTTCTGAATTATATTTTATAGAACACAAAAGTTTATAAGTATACCAGTATACGTTTTAGTATACTGTGGTTTTAGACAGGAATAACTTTTCCCTCCGCACAATAACCACTTCGCATGTTGAAGATCTGGTTGGAGGCTCTGGACTGAGAAGCACTGACTTCAGGCACGTCGGCCATGTAGAATTTTCTGGAAGTTCCCACTGTTACAAGGATTATCTGGTTCTTACCATGTCTCCAGGAGACAACGAAAGATTTTTGGTTTCGACATACGAGGACAGGAGCATGCTTATGCAGCTTGCCATTCACCTTGAAAGGCGGGGCCTGTTGCTCGCTGAATGTGATTTCAAGCCAGAAGGGTTGGTCGCATTGCCGAAGATTGCCGGTGAGTTGTATTCGAAAAGGGTTTACTCTGTTTCACGAACGCAGAAAGGTGTTTATGTTGTCGAGACCGATGGTGTTAAAGGCGATAAAGTCAACGCAGCAGCTTATTCTCCTGCCTAAGGGCAAACTATTTAAATGGAAGCTAGTCCATTTCCAATTAGAAATTCACAAAAGGAGGGTTCTTGATGAGTGAGAAGATACAACTTGAGTTCGAAGCTACCACAGTTTGGAAAATTATATCAGCAGTTCTGGGGATTTTGCTTATAATATCTATATTGACTAACGGGTTTTCAGGATCCAATGGCATTCCTGAGGCTCAGCAACAGCAGCAGGTGCAGCAGCCTACGCAGCAAGCGCCTGAACAGCCTGAATACGTCGATG
>DATDVX010000066.1:0-3316 GCA_035289885.1 Candidatus Nanoarchaeia archaeon
ACCGCCGCTAGCAAGGATAGAAGCTTGCTTGAGAATTATTGCCTTGGCTATTTCAGTAAGACCCGAAGCAAGATTTATTACTTCTTCGAAGGTAGGCTCATCAAGGACACGCGTATGTTCACTTTTTTCTTTGCATTGAACCATAAGCCTTCTGCATTCACTAGCGTAACTTCTCCAGAATACATCACTTGTTATAGCTGCAGGATCTTTAATATGACTAGACTCTTTACCAAAGAATCTTGCGCTTAAGTCATTTTGTTCCCCATGTCCTAAAAGGCCGAGACACATGAAGCCTTCAAGAATATTCAGTGGGTGAACTTCTGCGATTGTATCGATTTTCATGGTAGCTATTTTTTGCAGCGTAAATATAAGCCTTTCTGTCGATACCTTTAAATAGTGGTTACAATATTGCAATTTCATGGCAAATGAACCAATAAGATGCCTGTACCTAGTTTATCATGACTTAGACCAAGACGCTTTTGAAGGAATACAGGCTGAAGCTGTTTCTTTAGTCGATGAACATGGTGGTTTGAAGATTGACACTCATGTCGGCGGCCGTGTAATCAGGGGCGAGTATTCACATAAAGGGGCAGTATACGCCTTGCCTGACGGGATTACGGTTTGCACTCTCGCGAATTCTGACGATCAGGCTCATCATGGACTTTATGTCAAGTTTATCATAGCATCTACTATTCCACAGATAGACCAGATGCGATTGGACCTCGAAGAGCGCCTGAAGCCGATAGCGAAACAGAGGCAAACGTTATTCGTGTGAATCCCATGAACACTCGTCATTATTCCAAAATATCGGCGTTGGCAATCCTGTTATTGCTTCTTTCAGTCAGCGTTTCTGCGAATCCACATCCAATAACCTATGAGAAAGGAAGATCATTGGACATAAACGACTACGACGTCGAAAGCATAAGGTACAACGGGCCTTTCTGGGATCCGAACCTGAATGTCAGGGCCTTCAACATGGGCGGAGAAGGAAGGCTAATCAGGAGCAAGATAGGAGTCAATCCGATATTGCATTATCCTGTCTATTATTATGGCAGCTATCACGGTGCGTATCCAATGAGATATGACTATCCTTATGGCTACCAGAGGTTCTATGGATACAACTACCAGAGGTATAACAGCTTCGGGAATTGCCCAAGCGCAACTTACAACCAGGGATTCTACAGCAACACATACATTGACTGCGGGCAGAGATACTACTCCTATTAGAACGAGAAATTTATATATTCCAAAGTTATTGCATTTTAACTGATAGTAATGACTGAGGTATACGCCGTCCTATACACGGAGCTAAAGACTCCAGAAGTATTCGCAATTCTAAACAGCCGAGGCTATCGCCTACAGCGTCCTAACGACAAGATAGATCCTTCGACACCTGACTTCGTTCCGTTAGTCCGGGTCAGCCCTTCTGAATCAGAATGCATCAAGGGCTTGTTGCTCCGCAGGGCTTACCAGGAAGCGACAGCACGCCGTCCCCATACCGATTTCCGCGCCGAGCTTAACATGAGGACACCGCAAAGCGTGTTGTTCCTTGGCAATCCAGCCCATGATGTCATAGACCTTGAGAGCGCAATGCACCAGATGGCGATGGTTGCGAGGCCTCTCATTGATGCGGACGTATCCGCCTATCTCGTAACTGAAGGCAGGGGTGTCACGCTAACCAGGCTTTTTGGGGTCAATCCCAAAAGAAGGATAATGACTGAGAATGCACAGCTCGTGCTAGGCCTTGTAGATTACTGATTTTTTACAACTATCTTAGTTTAATTTTTTAGACTTGTTAAAACCCGGTATTATTGAAATAGCCACTGCAAAATATATCTCACAAACAATAATCACTTCCCAACCGCAGCATCATAGATTTATAAAGAAGTTCTGATTGCTATTAGGATTAAGGCGGTGAAATAGACTCCGAACAGGCGCCGATTGTCTGGGAGTTCTATCGAAATTGCCTTGATTGAAAAAAGAACCGAAAGGATGTGAAAAAAATGGCTACCAACCTGCCAATAAAGAAATTCAGAAGCGGCAACATAGAAGCTGCGATCTGGCTAAATAAACATAAGAGGAATGAGAACGAGGAGATCGAGTTCAAGTCAGTCTCCTTGAGCAGAAGCTACAAGAAGAAGGACGAGAACCAATGGAGAAACGAAGTGATAAACCTGAGGAAGATGGACATCGCGAAAGCCTTGCTGGTTTTGCAGAAGGCGCAGGAAGAACTATTGTTGTTCCATGAAAACAATGAAGAGGGGGACTGAGTGAATGGCAAAGAAAGAAGTTGCTATTGAAGACTTGCCAGGAGTCGGAGCAGCAACAGCAGAGAAGCTGATGGCTGCTGGATTTGACACATTACTATCGATTGCAGTCGCGAGCATAGGGCAATTGGTTGAAGCCTCCGGAGTCACAGAGATGGCTGCGAGGAAAATAATCCAGGCCGCACGTGAGAAGCTAGACATGGGCTTCGAGAGCGGCGAAGATCTATTGAAGAAGAGAGCCTTGGTGATAAAGATAAAGACCGGAAGCACTAACTTCGACAATTTGATAGGCGGCGGATTTGAAACCGGATGCATCTCAGAATGCTTTGGTGAATTCGGAAGCTCGAAGACGCAGATTGCACATGCATTGGCGTGCAGCGTGCAAAGGCCTGTTGAACAGGGAGGGGCTGGAGGAACTGCAGTCTTCATCGATGGTGAAGGAACTTTCCGACCTGAGAGACTGAAGCAATTCGCTGAAGGCTTTGGGATGGATCCTACTGAAGTGCTGAAGAACATAAAGGTCGCGAGAGCCTTCAACTCAGACCATCAGATGCTTCTTTGCGAGAAAGTAGAGGACCTGATAAAAGAAGGGACGAATGTGAAGCTTTTGATTGTCGATTCTTTGACAGCGCACTTCCGTTCTGAATTCGTCGGAAGAGGAACTTTGGCCGATAGGCAGCAGAAATTGAACAAGCACATGCATGTACTGCAGCAACTGGCAACGAAGTACAACCTCTGCGTCTATGTGACCAATCAAGTAATGGCGAAGCCTGACACTTTCTTCGGAGATCCGACTACTCCTATAGGCGGGAACATTGTGGGGCATAACTCCGCGTTCAGGATTTACCTGAGGAAAGGAAAGAAAGGCTCAAGAGTTGCCAAATTGATTGACAGCCCGAATTTACCTGATGCTGAGGCGACGTTCATGGTAACGGAGAAGGCGTTGATCGACTTCCCTTAATTTTTTTCTTTTTTTAGAAAATTATATAAATTCTATCCACCTATTGTCATTTCATGCCAAAAACAATCGAACAGAAACCATTCTTCAA
>DATDVX010000067.1:0-9728 GCA_035289885.1 Candidatus Nanoarchaeia archaeon
CTTCTTCGAGTATTGGCTCTGCGATGCCGAAGTATTTCCTCTCTCCGCCTACTGTCATCGACACGCCGTTCATCGCTCCTTCCAGTCCTCCGCTTGTGCCAGCATCGAGATAGCCTATTCCTTTCCTTTTGAGTTCTCGAGCTCTTCTTATCGAATCTCTATAGAACGAGTTCCCGCAGTCCACAAGGACATCTCCCGGATTTAGTCTTGGCAACGACGCGCTTATCGCGTCATCAACCGCTCTCCCTGCAGGCACTATCAGCAGTCCGATTCTTGGTTGCCTTAATCTTGAAAGGGCTATATGAGGGGTTTTCGCGACGCGGAGCCCGATATTTCTTGCTTTAGCCATTGCCCTTTCGTCAATGTCATAGCAGTATGCCTTTACGTCTCTTCTAGTGAGGTTCTGCGCAATCCTGATTCCCATCCTTCCCAGTCCTATTAGTGCTGTTTCCATTTTTCTCCTATTGCATAAGCTCCGAGCAAGCCTATTTCATCACCTAGTTCTGTCCTGCTTATTTTTGGGATAGGGTTGACAGTATATTTTTTTATTTCATCAGCATTAGGCATCACCTTATCGAATTGTTTCAGGCCTATCGAGCCCATCACTATTATCGCTTCCATTGGCAGTGCGTTGATCATCATTCCTATTCCTTGGGCGTTGTAGTCCCTCATCATGCTGATTATCCTCTTTGAATTCTTGTCTTTTCTTTCAATCTTGAAGAATTCTTCTGCGCTCATTCTTTTTTCCAGCAGCCTTTCTGTCAGGTTCGCCACTCCGATCCCAGCTGCCTGCGCAACCCAGCATCCGTAGTTTCCGCATCCGCATTTCATCGCCATTTCTGCTTCCCTTTCGAGTATGTTGTGGCCGAATTCTCCTGAAGTCCCTCCTATGACTTTTCCGTCAATCACTATGCCAGCGCCTATCCCTGTGCTTATCGTCAGCAAATAGAAGTTTTTGTGCTTCTTTCCAAATCCGTAATTCAGCTCGCCCATCACTGCCGCGTTCATATCGTTTTCAATGATTACATCGGCGCAGAGATCACTTAGCTCTTCCTTCACATTCAGTGGTTTTGTTATTCCAAGTGGCGGCGCTTTCAGCAGCGTTCCATCGACGACAGGTCCAGGCACTACAACTACAAGGCCCTCAGGATTGTATTTTCTTCTGAGCGTTTTGGAAAGTCTCCTTATCTGGCTGCAGAAATCCTTGTCTGTCGCTTCTTTCACCATTTCAAGAAATCTGCCATCCTCTATCAACGCTCCCCTAATCAGCGTTCCTCCGACGTCATAGCATTCAATTATCATTTTATCTCGGCCTGCTGCTCACGTTCACAACTTCATATCCCGGGAAGGAAAAAGGATTCCTCTCCACCTTGTCATCTTTAGTGCTCAAGAAATAGTCTATGTCACCAGCCTTTACGAGCCTTGTGTCCCTTATGTTCCCGTTGGTGTCCCTCAAGTATTCCTTCACGATTCCAAGGAAGGCAGGTATCGCGTCATTGTTCCCGTCATTTATGAAGACGTATACAGGGCTTCCTGAATCCCCGCCTATTATCTTGTAGTCAAGGTAGAGGTCTTTGTCCTTGCTGGATACTACTCCATGCCCGAAATTATCAGGCCTGAAGTTTATGTTGCCTCTTCCGCAGAAATATTCTATTGAATTCCCGTCTTTCTTCACTTCGAAGAGCGCGTTTGTCGTAGCTCTCGATCCTTGTGGGTTGAGTGTCAGCCCGTAATTCACGAAATAATCCCCTAGCTTCACTAGTTCAGTCCTCGCCTTGTTGACAGGTATCTTGTTCGTGTCTTTCAGCTTCTCGTCTGTCTGCAATAATGCGATATCCATCTCTTTCTCAAGGTCCTTCACTTTAGCTTTCGTCATGAAGCTCCTGTCGTGATTATAGACTCTTATCTCTTTGTTCCCTGTAGGCACGATCTCAGCGGATGTTATCTCGTCAAGCGACTTCTCCTTGTTTATGTGGTTCTTCCAGACATATATATGCAGTCTCGTGCTTTCGGTGTCTATGCAATGGTGATTTGTGAGCACTTCATCCTCGCCTATCACTGTCCCGCTTCCATAGCCGAACACCATCCACTTCTTCTCAGGAGGCATCTTGGCATTTTTAGGATTCCTAAGCTCCATCTCGAACGCAGTCTCGATTAACACCGCGGTCTTGCCGAGGTAGTCTAGTGTTGCCTGGCTTACCCTGTAGCCGTCATTCTCATATACTCCGGCTCTTTCACTTGCCTGCTTCTCGATTTTAAACGCGTCATCTCGGGCAGCCTCTGCCACGCTTCTTGCTATCCTCGCATTTTCATCTACGCTTCCTAGCCTGTCTGATAGCCTCTTCTCTGCGTCAGAAATCCTTTTCTCAAGTGTGCTCTCGAGATCTTTTAGCTCTTCCTTAACCAGCCCAGAGGCGCTGCTCAGTTCATCTTTTGTAGCCAGCTTGCCGACAGACTCTCTAATATTAGCAATATCTCTGCCAAGAACTTCAACTTCCCTTCTCGCATCTTTCACTGCGTCATAGGCCCTGTACCCGCCATAGCACGCTGCAAGAAATGCCGCAGTTATAATTGTGTTTTTTGTTCTGCCCACTTAGCTTCATCCTATGCATTAACTCTCTTCTTTCCCGTCAAAACAGGGTCAATGCCCTTTATTTAAACCTTTTCACCTGTGGGCGAACCAGAACTTCATCACATTACCTTTTGCCTCGTCGCATCTCGCGAAGAACTTCCTCTCGAACTGCACCATGTCATCCACTTTGACGTCTTTAAGGTTGCTTTCCCCCTTCCCTTTTGCTATTGTGCCATCAGGCATCATGACTTCCACGTTTACAAGGTCTTTCGAGCTGGGCAGCCAGTCTATCATCTTTGCGTTTAGCTTTGAGTCATGCTCCGCGCTGATGAACGACTTGTTCTTGAAGTTGAAGAGGTGCATGAACCTGTAAACTCCATCGCCTACATCCTCATCGACCAAAAACTCGTCTCCAGTGGCGAACTTCCTTTTCATGTTGGCCTCGTCTTTCATGTCCGGATATATCGGAGCTTTTATGTTCATCTTCGGGGCGTTCTTTATCTTTATCAGCCTTGGATTGAGCATCATGAAGTACCTGTTTGCTTTCTTGTCGATTATCTTCTTGTTTTCCATGTAAAGCGTGTCAATCGGGACTTTTATCTCAGTCTGGTTCATTCCAAGGCTCATGAGGAAATTTCTTATTGCCTCGGGCCTTATACCTCTTCTCGCCAAACTCTGCAAGCTGAATGTCCTGGGATCATCCCATCCGAAATATTTTCCTGAAAGGACTTCCTGCTTGCTCTTCGACTTGCTTAATTTTATCCCCTCAATCTGCAATAATCCTGTGTGCAACAGCTCAGGCCCTTTCCATTTGAATATGTCCCATATGAACCTCTCCATGTCGCTCTCTATCATCAGTTCCTTTCCTCTTATCACATGGCTTATCCCAAGCAAGTAATCATCGATCGCCCAGCTGAACTCAAGCAATGGCCATATCCTGTACTTCTTCCCGATTCTCGGATGTTCCCTATCGCTTATCCTGAACAGTACCCTGTCTCTGAAAGCCGGGTTCGGATGCTGCATGCTGGTTTTGATTCTCAGTGCCATGCTCCCTTCTTTCGCCTTGAACATCTCCTTCCAGAGCTTCAGGGTTTCACTTGAAGGTTGTTTCCTGCACTCGCACTCGATCATCTTCGCCCTGTTGCCCCTTAATCTTTCAGAATCGCATTTGCAGATGTAAGCGGCGTTCTTCTTTATCAGTTCTTCAGCGTGCTTGTAATATATCTCGAGCCTGTCTGATTTGTAGATTATCTTCTTGTCGAAATCAGCTCCGAGCCATCTCAGTCCATCCGGGATTAAGTCATACGCCTCTTTCAGTATGTTCTTCTCTTCGCTTCCTATTGTGTCATCTATGACCAGCAATAGCTTCCCGTTGTACAGCTTGCAATACTCGTCATTCAGTATGGCCTGCCTCGCATTCCCTATATGCAATGGCCCTGAAGGATAAGGCGCTATCCTCATCAGCACTTTCCCTTTTACAGCATTAGGCAATTCAGGTAATTTTCTCTCCTCCACAATCTTTTCTTTTGGCTCAAGCGCTTTAGGGTCTATCTTCAGCAGCCTTTTTACCTGCTCCTCGGCCTTAAGCTTGTTAATCTCATCAGCTATCTTCTTGACGTCTTTGGAAATTTCCTTTAATTTTGGTTTGATATCAGGCTTTTCCCCGATCAGCCTGCCGATTATCGAGCCGACTTCGCATTTTCCGCCGTACTTCACCGCGTTCTCAAGCGCTATCTTAAGAATTAATTCCTTCAAGTCACTCATGTGCATAAGACATCTAAGAAACGTTATTTAAACTTATCTGCCGAATCTTCTTTTTCTCTGCGAGAATTCTTCCAGGCAGTTTATGAAGTCCTCTTTCTGGAATTCGGGCCACGCTTTCTCCAGGAATATCCATTCAGAATAATGTGATTGCCATAATAGAAAGTTGCTTGTCCTTTTCTCCCCGCCTGTCCTTATTATCAGCTCAGGCTCTGCCTTTGTGTACAGGTTGTCAGCGAAGACCTCATCATTTATCTTGTCAACATCGATTTTTCCTTCTTTCACCTGCTTGGCCAGCTTCCTTATCGCGTCGATGACCTCTTCCCTTCCGCCATAGCCCATCGCGAAGTTGATGCTGTAGTTCTTCCCGTCTTTCGTCTCTTCCATCAGCTTCTTCATTATTGATTGGAGGTCATCAGGGAACATCTCCAACCTTCCGATGAAATTAATCCTGACTCCATCCCTTTTCAGTTCATCGCGCCTCTTGTCATCGGAATATTTCCTGTATTCCTTCCTGAAGAGGTCCATAAGGTAATCGAACTCCTCTTTGGGCCTTGAGAAGTTCTGCACGGAGAAGCAATATAATGTGACTTCTTTTATTCCAAGCTCCTTGCACCACTCGAACAATTCCTCTACCTTCTTCGCCCCGAACTCATGCCCTTTCCATGGCTTCAGCATCAGTCTTTTGGCAAATCTCCTGTTTCCGTCCAAAATCACTCCAATGCTCTTCGGAACATCGCTCATCGTCGGTTGCATTCGTAACTACGCCTTTGGCATAATTTAAAAGCTTTTCCCAATCCACTCTTTAGCAATCATTATAAGGGTGATGCGCTGTGTTTCTTAATCCAATGAGGTTCGTCAACAAGAGGCTTTCAAAGAGGATTCTTTCTGAGAAAAATATCCCTTTAAATATGCTGGAGTCCTATGCACTCGTCTCCCATCTTGGCAAGTACAGCCTCATCTCAAGGGACATAGAGAAGGTAGACATGAAGGACTTCAATCTGGTCTCAATCGGGCTTCCCATCGGCAGCCTTTCCGAATGAATTTCGATTTCAGCATCAGCTTTGCACATAAACGTCCACTCTTAATGCACGTTACAAACGGCACGATTCATGGTTATGCGCTTGTCAATTCACTTTCGCGATTGACTTTCGGGCAGAAGCTACTACCCCTGATCCTAGCATGTAGCTAAGACCCCGTTTGCCTATGTTAAAGGCTTCTATTTTATAGCTATCTTTCTTTTATAAGCTTTTCAGGGTAATCTGGCAATTGTTTACAAACTATAGATTGCAGTTGGTATTTACCAAGTAATCGGGATTAATGTGCAAAGCCTTCAGCATCAAAACCTTTAAAAATCACAAGCCCGTAGGTATTGAAAGATGAAGACAGCAGTCGAGGAGAATGTAAAGAAGGCTATTGATACTTACAACAAGTATGCAAAGCTATACGCTGACCGCCACGCGGATAAGGTATTGCAGTTCCAGCTGAATGAGTTCATTTCTAAGTTGCCAGGCAAGAAGATACTTGATGTCGGCTGCGGCTCCGGAAGGGACGTGCAGTATTTCATGGAGGAAGGCCTTGACGTAGTAGGCATAGACCTGTCTGACGGCATGCTTTCAGAGGCGAAATCGCGCTGTCCCGACTGCAAGTTCGAGAAGATGGACGTTCTTAGCATCAGCTACCCTGAGGATACTTTCGATGGGGTCTGGGTCATGGCATCTCTGTCAGACATCCCGAAGGCGAATGTTCTCAAGGCGCTTGAGGGGATGAACAAGGTCATGAAGAGCAACGGCGTCATCTACATCGCTGTCAAGGAAGGCGACGGCGAAAAGCTGATAGAGAAGAAGCAGTACGAGAATTCCCCGAGGTTCTATTCACTTTATCGCAAGCAGGAATTGGAAGATTACATGAAGAAAGCGAATTTCAAGATAATATCCTCTGTTGTCTCTGAAGACGAAGGGACACGATGGGTTGAAGTGACAGCGAAGAAGTTGTAAAATGCCGGCATTCAAGTACATTTCAGAAGGGTACCAGGTTAAGCAGAAGTCAGTCTTCGATTTGGATGACCTGTACCTGACATTGCACAACTGGTTCTTGTTCTACGGCTATAACAGGAATGAGGTCGAGTACAAGGTCATGGAGACAGAATCTTACCTGCGTGTCGAGATGCGGTGGGAGAACGAGAGGAAAGCCGGCGATGATCCCTATGTCAAGCTTCACATCAACATGGGCCTTGTCATAACCGGCCTCGACAAGACAGAGGTGGTGAAGGACGGCGTCAAGATAAAGATGGACAAGGGCACAGTGGAGTTCAGGCTGACAGCTTTCATGGAAAAGGATCCTGAGGGCAAATGGTCAAGCAGCCCGTTCATGCGGAAAATCCGCGAGCTGTACGACAAGTACATAATCCGTGACAGGTTGGAAAGCTACAAAAAATTGCTTGCCACAGATGAGCGCGCGTTGATCAATGAAATAAGGTCATTCCTCCACCTGTACAAGTACGAGTGAATTGGCGCCGTTTCTTCAATGACACTTCTTAAAGAACTTCCCATATAAGCTGCCCAAGCTAAAGCCAGAATTCCAAGTCTTCTTAGCAATCTTTCATACAGTGACATTTTTAGAACTACTTTCGCCCATGCTTGCCTGATTTTGACGGCTTTCTTTCATCCGCAACAGGATAAGTCTTGAGATGGTATTCCCTGAATTCATTATCGAGAGTTTCATACGCTGGTTTATTCTCTGGTACCTCAAATGCTTTTCTGAAAGCGATTTCAGGTTCCTCTCCATCTACTTCAAGTTTTAGCGCCTGTCCAAATTTTTTATGCTCAGCATCTTTTACTTCAGAAAGCCATTTTATCCTGAAGTAGCCTTCCACTGCAGTGTCGGAAGTAAGAGGGGCATAGTCTTTCAATCCCATCAGATATCTGAATCCCATTTCTTTGCCTGCTTTCAGCATTGCACTCATGTATTTTGGATTGAACATGGTGCCTTGGTACATATTTTCTTTTGTCTCAAACTTTCTTGCCTTGCCGTAATTATCGCTTCCTTGGGTATATGCTAATGTTGACTGATTTACAATGGCAGAAATATTAACAGTTATAGCGTCAGTTAGCCACGGATGTAGATAAGTCCCGCGAGATGGAACGCTAAACTCTGAATTCCTGGAGAGAAGGCCCGCGGTTATAAGCTGAACATACTTATCCCTTTCGGCTATTTCGCCATTTTTTGGTTGAGTAGCATATAATACTTTATTCCCAGAAATAAAACTAGAAATGGAAAGTGCCGTTTTGATATCATTATCATTAACCCCCAGTTTCTCGAGGACAGTTTTATACTCTGTTGCAGGACATATGAATATCCTGGTCTGTTTTAATGAAAGAGGCTTATCTGGAGAAATGCCCATCATATATTCAAGAGTGCTTCTTGCTTTCTCGGAAGTCTTCGCATACTTTTCAAGTTCGGTCTTGTTAAGTGATGTGGTGATATCATAATGAGGCGTTGTGGCATGAAGTAACTTTCTATCTTTCAAACTTTCAAATGATGGATCTATAGTCTCATCAGTATCAATGACAAGATCATCAAGTGTCTGCTTCATTGCTTCGTCGTAATTTCTTGGCATTGGCATGACAATGGGAACATCAGATATGGGTTCTTCAGCGTAAGAATTATAGGAAGATCCAATTAGGCCGAATCCTGCAAATACAGCAGTTGCTACCTTTTTTCTAAAGCTATTGTATAGTGACATTTTTAACTAGAAGTTACTTTCGTCCAGGCTTGCTTGGTTTTGCAGGTTTTGTAGTGGCCTTTGTTTCCGTCACTGGATAAGCTTTCAGGAAATAATCTCTGAACTGCTTGTCCATCTCCTCATAAGCGGGCTTGTTGTCAGTTAGATTGAAGTTTTTCCTTAATGATTCCTCCATGTCTATGCCATCTACTTCCGATTTTAGCCAAGGACCAAGTCTGGAATGCTCTTTATCGCGTTCTTCAATAAGATATTTCAAGAAGAAGTATCCTTTGATATTGTCTTCTGCTGTAAGAGTGTCATACTGCTTGCCGATCAATAATCTGAGATCTTCATCTTTGCCAGCTTTTATCATGGCAGCGCAATATTTTGGATTGAATACAAAGCCAGTAAACATCTCTTCTTTAGTTTCGAATTTTCTCGAGCCGCCACCATAAGTCTTTTCCACAGTAGCATAAGACAAGGTGGAATTATTGATTATGCTCGAAGTGAATAAGGACACGCTGTCCATTAGCCAAGGATGTAAATAAAGACCCTTACCAGGAACACTAAAACGCGGGTCTTGGGAAATATGACCACCCGCAATTGATTGGATGTATTTATCAAGTGATTCTACTTTCCTTTCAATAGTTGGTGCAACAATAAAGATTCCATCTCGGAAGTATGTCGATACATTAGACGCTCTATCAAGACTTTCTTTCGAAACGCCTACTTTTTCAAGAATGCCTCGGTATTCCGAAGGTTTGCAAATAAGCTGTTTGACATGTCTTATTGACAAATGTTCCTCCTCTATGCCTAGCACATTTTCTAAAACGCCTCTTGTTTTTTCAGCAGTTTTTACGAAAAGATCGAGATTATCCTTGCCTAAAGAGGTAGTTATATCATAATGTTCAGTATCTGCATGCAAAATGGGTATATCCTTTATTGGAGCAAATGTTTCTGGAATTTTCTGTGAGTAGTCAATAACCAGGTTTTCAAGGCTTTGAACTGCAGCTTCTGCAGGTGTTTTAGGAGGATGCTTTATGCCTTCTTCAACATTTTCTCCTGCATCTGCCCTTGGGCTGTTAGGCGATAAAACTAATGAAGACAGCCCTAATATCGCTCCAGCTGCATAGCCCAGTATTCCCTTATTAAATCGATTATAGCTTGCCATCATTACCACCTATCAGTAAATACGGATATTTAAACCTTCCGAACAAGTATTTAGCTTAACAAGACTTTAAAGTTTAAATAGTTGCTGGGAGATTGACCCCTAAGGATTATTTGAGTCCAGAGGACCAGGATCCCTGCTATTAGGTATTTCATCGCCATCATTGTCATTATCATTATATGGATCGGAATCGTCATAATCTGAAACAGTATCACTGTCAGTATCCTGCACTAGAGGATTCATCGAATAATAATTTTCGAATCCATCAGATACACCGTCTCCATCTGTATCCCAAATCATATCATTGGTGCCATACTCTGCTTCAATTGAATCCGATAATCCATCGCCATCGCTATCAGGGGATTCACAAGATGCACAGGAAGTGCTACATGAGCTCATAGCAGGGCATCCAGTGTTTCCTTCTCCGCCAGATTGATCACAAGTTTCACTTGCAAGAGTATAGGTTTCGTCACCACAGGTTGTTGCAACGCAGGTACAAGATG
>DATDVX010000068.1:0-2776 GCA_035289885.1 Candidatus Nanoarchaeia archaeon
GCGGAAGCGCATATGAAAACGTTCGAACATTGCTTGTGGAAAGCCCGGGGATAGTCAGGCCTTTCACAGAGGAGGTCGGAGCGCAGCCAATATCATCCGTAAAGCTATTCACGAACCAGGAGACTGACGTCTCAACAATAGCAAGCTCATTACTGCTCAAGAAAAGCGTGTTTTCCAGCTATGGGAAGAATGCGATATTCAACATAGATAACCTTGATGACATAGAAAGCGCGAACCTCTACTTTTTGGTCGTCGACCAGAAGGGAAGATTGAAAGTTTATTTGAACAATGAGCTCATATACAACTCGATAGTCAACCAGAATGACCTGCCGATAAAACTTCCTAAAGACAGCCTGAGAGAAAGGAACACACTGACATTAGAGGCAGAGAGCCCGGGATTCAAGTTCCTGACAACGAACTATGTCGAGCTTAAAGATGTGCAAGTCGTGAAAAAATTCAACGTCGCAAACAAAGTTGAGCAGAGAAGCTTCATGCTGACTGAAAGCGAGGCTTCGTCAATAACTAAAGCTTCCCTGAACTATTTCATAAATTGCTTGACAGTCGGAGAGGCTGGAGCATTAAACATTTACCTGAATGAAAGGCTCGCAAGCACGAGATTCGTAGTCTGCGATGCCAGACCGGTATTCCTTGATTTGGACACTAGCTACATGCAGACAGGAAGGAACGTGATAAAATTTGAGATTGACAGGGGAGACTATGTGATAGAACAGATATTACTGCAGAAGCTGTATGAGCAGAAAGGATACCCGATATTCTTCTTCCCAGTGCAGGGAGCTGAAGCTATCGCATTGGAAGATGGCGCTGCATCTGCCGCCCTGTTCATGAAATTCAAAGATGACGGCTTCAGGAAAAAAGCAACCGTGCTTGTCAATGGCGTTCCTGTTTACCTTGATACTTACAGCAATGAGTTCGCGTTTGACGTTTCAGATTTCTTGATAGAAGGAGAGAATTTCGTCAAGGTAATGCCTAACACGGAATTTGAAGTGCTTGATCTGGAAGTCGCCTTGAGATAGTCAGGTTTTACTGGAAAAAAGAGGAATAAGATGGCTGATGATCCTAAGTTAAGGTCCTTGAAAGAGAAGGTAAGAGATGCGTTTTCTAAAGGAGGCCAGGCTGGAGCCCAGGGCGTCAAGGAGCTTGGAAAACAGGCTGGCGTTGCAACCAAAAGCCTAGCTGATTTCACCGGAACTGTCTTGCGCGGCGAATTAGCGCAGAAAGAAAAGGAAAAGGGAGTTCTCGGAGCTCCTGCGAGGATTGCGTTGTTCATCCCCAAGATGTTCTTTGGCACGCTGAAAAGCATTATCCAGTTCGCAGAGATGCACTTGAAGGCTTTCCTCGGGATAATGTTCGTGTTCGCAATCATAATGTTCTTCATGCTCAACGGAGGAGTGCTGCTCCTGAAAGTCGCTGATGACATCGGGATAGGGCCGACTGTCGCGAAAATTGTTGTCGGAACGAAGGCATTCTTCAGGGATCCGTTCACTTTCTTTTCCGCGCCATACCAATCATGGAGCAGCCCGGATGTCGTTGAAGAAAAGCCGAAGAAAGGCGTTGAATTCTTGGACGCTACATCCGGAGGGATAACCTATGTTGATGATCCAATAACAATCAGAGGAAGAGTGAAGATCGACCCGCTGCCTGATGCAGACACAGAAGTAAAATTCTCGTGCAAGATTCCATCTGAAAAAGGAGAGGATGTAATCGGCGAATTCATAGTCTACGGAAGCGTAACGAGCCAGGATCCTGATCCGACTGCAAAAGACTACAGGATAAAAGTCCCGGCAGGAACAGAACCGATAATAAAAGGATTCAGGTGCGTGCTTCCAGCGTACAAGGACATACCACAGAACACGAAAGTATTCGGCGTGGGGCCCGAGCAATCAGGGATATTCAGGAACGCGGTACTGAGAGCAGAATACGAGAATTTCAGGCAGAGCACTTCCATGGAGATGTACTCTGCAAACCGGGAAGTCGAAGACAGATATGGAGCGGACTTGCCTTCATTGGTGGACAGCGCGCACAAGAAGCTGGACGGCAGCATCGAATCAGTCTGCGTAAAAGGATGCGGCTTGACAAAGATCGCGATAGTATCAGACCCACAGCCATTCCTTTACGATTCAGAGGACACTGACCCTGCTGACAATTCAGGCTACATCTACGGGCTGAGCGTGAAAATCCTTGGCTTGAGCGATTTCCTAGGGAAGATAAGCAAGGTGCGCAGCATAGAGATAATCAAGCAGCCTAGCAACATGAAATTCATCGGCGATGAAGGGTCGTTCACATCATCAAACATACTCAGCGAGCAATCTGAGGAGATTCAGCGCATAAACGAGAGGATAAGCCAATCAGGCTATCTGGTGGCAGAGGTGAGGAATGACTTCATCATGACAGGGGCGGAAGACGTAGTGACTATGCAGACAATCGAAGTCCTCACGGTCTTTGATTACATGTTCGAGAAGACAGTTTCAGTTGCGATTGCGAAAGATCCAAAAAAACCTGAATCCCAACCTTTTGACTACTAAAAATGAAAAAAATAATCCTGCTGATGGCAATGCTGCTTCTGCTGGTAGCGGGCTGCACGCAATTCAGCAGCTTCATAAAAGCGAACAGATACACTCCGCCTGAGCCAGAGCCGAACCAAAGGATAAGCTCTGGAGTGAACCTCAATTTCTTCCCTGGAGAACCTCCGAGCAATGAAATCAAAGGGCAGTTTCTCGTGACGCTGGAAGCAAGGAACTTCATGAGCGAGCAGCAG
>DATDVX010000069.1:0-4900 GCA_035289885.1 Candidatus Nanoarchaeia archaeon
GCATACCTGAATCTTCTGGAGGTATCCTTTAAGATAGGTGCTTTTTGCGTAGGTATCTTCTCTCCGCGATTGGAATCCGCGTGGTACATCGAAAGCTCGGTCACTACGAATTGGATATCATGCGCAAGCGTCAGCAAGTCATGCCCGTTTTGCAGACTGGCAGGAAGCAATTCCCTCTTATTGAGCTCTGAGAAAAAAGTCTGCCTATGCTCCGCGCTTTTTATTCGGTCTAATATGCTCGGATAGGCTTTGTCCACTATGGCGGCGGCATCGCGTCCTTTTTCGCCATGCCTTGCGACTACTCTGGCAAATGAGCTTAGCTCTTGGTATGCCATAAGGCGCTGCATCCCGGCTTCAACCATCTGGTCTAAGACACTGACCATGTAGAAGAAAGTATCTTCATGCATAGCATACGCCCTTACAATATCCGCTATCCTGCTCTCATCAGCATCAGTTATCATGGAATCGCAGAAGCCCAGAACATATATTTAAAGCTTTTCTACGGCTTTTCTTCTTCAGGAGGTTCATCCTGTTCAAGTGGAATAGGGGCGAACTGGTCGAAAAGGTAGTTCGCCATTAAATCTTCGGCGCTTAACTTGCTGATCTTGCCATCATCATCGACAATCAGGTAATGGCCGCCTTCCTTTGTCACGTCAGATATCACTAAGTAAGAAACATCTCCATTGTCCTTCCTTGACACTATGAACGGGAACATTTTTTTACATCTCCATCAATAACTTGTAAGGGTCTTCTAAGTGCTCCTTTAATAAGTTTCCGAATCTCGCAGCTGTCGCCCCGTCAAGTATTCTGTGGTCGAAGCTCAGCGAGAAAGGCAGCACTTTCCTTATCTTTATCTCTCCTTCTATGACTAAAGGCTTCTCCTGTATCCTCCCTAATGCAAGTATCGCGGCTTCTCCGGGGTTGATTATCGGTGTGGCGAACATCCCTCCTATGCTCCCGACATTCGTTATCGTGAATGTCCCGCCCTTCATGTCCTGAAGATCCAATGCCCTTTTCCTTGCTTTTTCGCCAAGATCCTGGATTTCCTTCGCTATAGCCAGCATGTTCTTCTGGTCAGCCCCCTTGACAACCGGAACTATCAACCCCGCTTCTGTGTCAACAGCTATCCCGATGTTGTAGTATTTCTTCAGCACTATCTCGTTGTCTTCCAATGAGGAATTGAGATAAGGATATTCTCTCAGGCCTTCAATCACAGCTTTAATTATGAACGGCAGGAAGGTTAATTTTATTCCTTGCGCTTCAGCTTTCTTCTTTTCCTTTTCCCTTATCTCTGCAAGGTCTGTGACATCAGCCTCGTCCATGTGCACGACATGCGGCGCTGTGTAAAGGCTCTTCGCCATGTTCTCCGCGACGATTTTCCTTACGCTAGTCAGTGGAATCCTGTCAACATACCCATAGAAATCGTATTTCCTCACGTGCTTTATGCCTGAATCTGAAGGTGTTGGTATTGCTATCTTCGCTCCGGCTATTGCATGCAGAACATCATCTTCAATCACTCTTCCATTAGGGCCTGTTCCGCTCAATGAGTTGATGTCGACGCCTTTCTCTTTCGCTAATTTTCTTACTTTTGGAGTTGCTAGGGATATTTTCCCGATTTTTTTCTCAGGCACATCAATCTTTATTGTTTGCTTGATAGGTTTTTCATCATCTTCAGGAGCCTCTTCCAACTCACCAACGACAGCCACACTCTTCGGCCTTTCTGCTGACACTGGCTTCCTTGTTATCCTCTCATTTTTCTCGCCAATCACGACAATTACTTCCCCGACTTTAACAGTCTGGCCTTCAGTGAAGTTTATCTGAAGAATCACGCCTGCTTTAGGACTCGGGATTTCAACAACAGCCTTGTCTGTCTCCATGGAAACAAGCTTGTCATCTTCCCTGACCTTGTCTCCAACCTTGACATGCCACTTGACAACATGCCCTTCCTGTATGCCCTCTCCGACATCCGGAAACTTGAATTCAAAACTCAAAAGTTCATCACCTTCTCTACAGCTCTTGCGATCCTGTGCGTGCTTGGCCTGTTGTGGTCCTCCAGTTTAGGCAATGGTGTAACCACATCAAATCCAGTCACCCTTTCAACAGGTGCTTCCAGGCTTAATAATGCTTTCTCGTTTATCCTCGCGACTATTTCCGCTCCCAATCCGAGGGTTTTTGGCGCTTCATGCACGATTACGACTCTTCCTGTTTTCTTGACGGAAGTTATTATGGTTTCAGTGTCCATCGGGCTCAGTGTCCTCAAGTCAATCACTTCAATGTCGTATTTCGAGTTCATTTCCTCGGCAACAGTCATGCAGTCCCTTACGCTTGAGCCATAGGTTATTATTGAAACATCCTTCCCTTCCCTAGCGATTTTTGCCTTCCCTATGGGTATTGAATATTCTTTTTCAGGGACTTCCTCTTTTATCGCCCTGTAGATTTTCTTTGGCTCGAAGAATATCACCGGATCCGGATCTCTTATCGCAGATACCATGAGGCCTTTCGCGTCATAAGGCGTCGCTGGCATGACCACTTTCAGTCCTGGCGCATGTATGAATATTGTCTCAGGCGCTTCAGAGTGGTGCTCCAGAGCCTTGACTCCTCCGCCCCACGGGCTTCTCAGGACTATCGATGTTGTGAACTTCCCCTGGGTCCTGTGCCTCATCCTAGCGGCATGTGACAATAGTTGATCAACAGCCGGCATCATGAATCCCTCAAACTGTATTTCAGCAACAGGCTTCAATCCATAGGCAGCCATGCCTATTGCAGTCCCGACTATTCCGGATTCAGCCAGAGGAGTGTCGAAGATTCTTTTCTCCCCGAATTCTTTCAATAAACCGTCTGTGACTCTGAAGACTCCGCCGTCTTTGGCAACATCTTCTCCCATGATTATGACATTCCTGTCCCTCTTCATCTCCTGCTTCAATGCGAGGTTAATCGCTTCGACGATGTTCAGCTTAGCCATAGACAAGTATTGGTTCAGGCTCTAGCAAATCTACGAAGCAATGGCCCAAAAGGCCTCTTTTTCCGTCGCCAATCCTCCTTTCTATTTCTGCAGAAGTTTTTTGTATCGCGCGCTTGCCGAACTTTAATGCTTTTGTTCTCACTTCGCCGAAATTGTCCTCCATGACCTGATGCAACGCCTGCAAGAATCTCTTGTCAGTTATGCCTATCTCGCGCAGCCCGACAGACCTTTCAAGCTCCTCTCTCTCGCTTCTCACAAGGACCAATTTCGTTGCTTCTGTGATCTTCCCCTTTTCGTCATAGATCATACCATCCACAACCATATAATTGTTTCCGCCTGAAGTATGAAGTTCTCTCAGTTTGAGCAGCTTGGAGATGGTCTCTGCATCTAGGACCGTCCTGTTGACCACGCCATCAAACTGCACAACCCTTCCAAGAGCGCTGGAATGGATTTTCAATGCATGGCCTGCTATCGGAACTTGGTCTACGCCAACGTCAGCACGCAGGTAATAGGCGCCTCTCACGCTCACGCCTTTTCCAAGCTTTGTTGCCAAAGGTATGGCCATCCTCTTGTATGAATCAGTAACATCCCCCTGCAATCCGAATTTTCGCGGTAGGAAAAATATGCTGTAGCACAAGACTCTCTTTGGATCAACGACTATCGCACTTCCGCCTGTTGGCCTACGGACCACCTCATAACCTAGGGCCTCGCAGTTTTCTAGATTGACATCGCTCAATGATTCATTATGACCGAGGATGACTCCTTTTGTATGATAATAGGCTCTTCCTATGACTGAATATTTTCCATTCCCTACCAGGTTGATGCAATGCTGGTTTATCGCGAGGTTCTCTTTTGGCGATCGTGGCGTCTCCTCTACGAAAAAAACCTTGTCTTCCAAGCTCACTTCTCTCCTTCTCCCTTTTCTGAATCAAGCAAGTCCTGCTTCTGCTCTTCCAGGTCAGGAGTCAGCTTCTCGTATGTGAACGCGAATATGTCCTCTATCTTCTGCGGAGGCATGCTTTCGTATTTCGCGACGGCGTCCTCGACCATCTTCATCGCTTTTTCAAGCACTTTCTTCCTGTAGTCTTCTGTGAAGATCTTTTTCTTCTTCATGTACTTCACTAGCCTGTCTATTGGATCTCTCTTCTCCCATAGCTTGACTTCCTTCTCATCCCTGTACTTCAAAGCATCATCGCTTGTTGTGTGATTGTTCATCCTGTAAGTCACGCACTCTATGAAAGTCGGCCCGTTTCCCTTTCTCGCTTTTTCTAATGCGTATTTGACTACCTTGTAGACAGCAAATACATCATTACCATCAACTTGTATCCCCTCGAAACCAGCTGCTATCGCTTTCTGCGCCAATGTCTCTGCTGCTGTCTGTCTTTTTCTCGGGACGCTTATCGCCCACTGGTTGTTCTGGTTTATGAACACCACGGGGGATTTGTACACTCCGGCGAAATTCAGTGCTTCCGTTACATCGCCTTCAGAAGTAGCTCCGTCACCGAAGAAAGTAGCAACAGCTATCTTATCGCCTTTTAATTTGGCAGCCATCGCAGCTCCGACAGCGTGCAAAGTCTGCGTGCCCACTGGGATTGCTATCGGGAACATGTTTGCGCTTCTAGGCAAGCTCAGTCCTCTCCCATCCCCGCCCCATGCCTGGAACAGCTGTGACATCTCCACGCCTCTGATGAAATAGATGCTTGTCTCCCTGAATGACGGGAATATCCAGTCTTTCTTGTCAAAAGCCAGTCCGCTTCCTATTATCGTGGCTTCCTGCCCGAGCATCGATGGATAAGTTCCTATTCTTCCCTGCCTCTGCAGCTTGACTGCCTTGTCATCATAGACTCTTGTCAGCACCATCCATTCGTAGAAGTCTTTTATCTGCTTGTCAGATAATTTCGGCATGATCTTCTCGTCAGCACGTCCATCCTCGTCAAG
>DATDVX010000070.1:0-3440 GCA_035289885.1 Candidatus Nanoarchaeia archaeon
CCGCATCTGGGCCATATTGTAGGCTCTCACTTACCTGCGGACATATTCGCTAGGTTTTCCAGGCTGAGAGGATATGAGACTCTATTCGTCGGTGGTTCTGACGAGAACGGCACTCCTTCTGAGATAGCGGCAGAGAGCATCGGTGTTGATATCGCTACTTTCTGCGCAAAGCTGCACAAGGAGCACAAGAAAATATATGACTGGTTCAACATTTCATATGATAATTTCTCAAGGACATCATCCGAAATCCATCACAAGATGACGCAGGAGTTTTTCCTAGAAGTTTACAAGAAAGGATACATCTCAAAAGGCAAGCTAAGCCTGTTTTTCTGCGAGAACGATAAAAGATTCCTGCCTGACAGGTATGTCGAGGGCACTTGCGCCAAGTGTGGTTATGAGCACGCCAATGGCGATCAATGCGAAATATGCACTGCAGTCATAGATGTGAAGCAGCTTCACGATCCAAAATGCAAGATTTGCGGCAAGCAGCCGATAATCAGGGAATCAGAGCACCTGTTCTTCAAGCTTGATCTTCTTTCAGATAAACTTGAAGCATGGATAAGATCAAATTCGCACTGGAGAAGCCAGGTCAGCAACCTTGCTCTCGGCTGGCTTAAGGAAGGCCTCAAGGAAAGATGCATCACGCGCGACTTGAAGCATGGCGTTGTCGTTCCATTGCCGGAATTCAAGGACAAGGTTTTTTACGTTTGGTTCGACGCACCCATCGGGTACATATCCGCTGTCGCAGAGATATCAAAGGCAAACATAAAGAAGTTCTGGAAGGGTAGTGATTCAAAAGTCTATCATTTCCTAGGAAAAGACAACATTCCGTTCCACTCTATTTTCTGGCCGGCGATGCTCATCGCTAACGGCAACTACAACCTGCCATACAACGTTGTGGGTTTGCAATATCTGAATTATGAAGGTGGAAAATTCTCGAAGAGCCAGAAGCACGGGGTATTTTGTGAGAGGCTACCCGATATGGATCTAAATTCAGATGTGCTGAGGGCTTACCTGACCTTCCTCATCCCAGAAAGCGATGACAGTGAATTCAAGTGGAACGAATTCCAGACAAGGATAAACTCCGATATCATAGGCAATTACGGGAATTTTGTCAACAGGACATTGACATTCATCGCGAATGGCTGCGGTTCAAGCATAAAGAAGCCTGCGAAATTGAATGATGCTGACAAGGCATTCGTGGATTCTATAAAGGAAAGGATCTCCAAGATAACTGGTCTGCTCGAGGCTGCCCAGCTTCGCCCTGCATTCCAGGAGATACTTGCGTTGTCAGCCGAAGGCAACAAGTACTTCAATGATAACCAGCCATGGAAGCTTGTAAAGGAAAATCCATCGCGCACTAAGGAGATACTTTATCTGTGCGCCAGCCTGTGCAGGTCTCTGGCGATAGTCTCATCGCCCTATCTTCCTCTGACATCGTTGAATGTATGGAAGCAATTGAAATTATCAGGTTCTCCGGACAAGAAAGGCATCTGGGACACTGCTTCTGATCTTGTAATACCCGCATCCCATAAGATAGGAACTCCAGCATTGCTTTTCACCAAGCTGACAGATGATTTCATTGAGAACATGAAAAAGATTGTTTCGCAGACAAAGGAACTTAAGGATATAATCAAGAAAGCCTAGTTTTTGTTTTTCAACGCCGCTAATCTTTTGCATTCAATCTCTATCTCTCTCAGGGTGTAGTACACTTTCCTCGTATAGTCCTGGGCGTCTTCCTGCGCATCCTCCGCATCTGTGAAGTCATCATCAGCATCCTCATATTCCCTTTCAGCATCATCTATCCTCTCCTTGTCGCCAGACTGCTCTGCTGACCTTAGCTCGGATTCCGCGAGAACCAGGTCATCCTGCGCATCCTCAAACTCTTCATCTCTCCGGTCCTCAAGTCTGAGAGCCTCGTCATATATCTTTTCGTATTCGCGTATAACGTCAGGGCAGTTTTCCAGCGCTAAATTATTGAAGTCATACAATGAGTTTAGCTTCCTTATTGTTTTCTGGTCCTCTGTGAGGAAATAAGAGGTGTTCAATTCTTCGGCTGTTTCTTCCTGCACTATCTCTTCTTCGGCAGTCTCATTAGGTATCTCCGCTGTTATCTCCTGCTTGTCTGCCTGCTCGCAGCCAGCTATCAGGAACATGCCTATTAGCAAAATGTAAAGATATCTCATTGTGGGCTTTGGCAAGGAGAAAAAACTTATAAGCTTATCGGGTTCAGACCCAGAACAATGCTATCATTATTGCTATCGTGATGAAGTAAATTAGTTTGTTCCACTGGAACACTTTCGCGCCGTCAAAGAATCCGAAGGGTATCATGTTGAATATCCCTAGCCAGAGGTTTATCTGGTGGCCGAATCTTCCGAGTACCTCAAGGAAGCCGCCGAAAGTCGCTATGTACAGGAAAATCAACGCTAGGACTATGTTCGTCGCAGGTCCCGCCAATGAAATTATCCCATTCAGTTTTCTATTCACTTTTCCAGAGATCATCACGGCTCCGGGCGCAGCGAATATGAAGCCGAAGAAGCTGAACACTATGGCCAAGATAAGCATCTTGTTGTCCGCCCTGAATTCCGCCCAGCATTGGTTCCTCTGCGCGAAGAACTTGTGCGCCATCTCATGCAGCAGGAATCCCGAGCCAACGGCAATAGCTGATATTATGAAATAAGCTATGAAATTTGGTGAAAATAAGCCTCCTAGCATTATCGCGAATGCGAGCGTGATCGCAAACCACGCCTTTCCTAGGTGCGCCAGTTCAATCCGTGAGAATTGCATTTACAGTCCTATGCTCTTTATTATTTTAAGCTTGTCGAAAGGCTCCAGATCCTTGTATTCCTGGCCTGTTCCTAAAAAAAGTATCGGCTTCTTGGTTATGTAAGACACAGACACAGCTGCCCCGCCTTTCTCGTCTATGTCAGCCTTGCTCAGGATTATCCCGTCAAAGTTTATCGACTGGTTGAATTCCCTTGCCTGCTCAACGCAGTCATTTCCAGTTGTGCTCTCTCCAACGAATATCTTCATATCAGGCTTCGCTACCCTCATTATCTTCTCCATCTCCTTTATCAAATTCTCATTGGAATGCATCCTTCCAGCAGTGTCAATCAATACAACATCGATGTTCTTTGCTTTTGCATGGTCTATCGCATCGAATGCTACTGCTGCAGGATCGCTACCATAATTATGCTTGATTATCTTTACATTTAACTTGTCCGCATGCTTCTCCAGCTGCTGTATCGCTGCAGCCCTGAAAGTATCTGCTGCTGCTAATACTACGCTCAACCCTTTTTCCTTGAGCATGTTGGCGAATTTCGCGATTGTTGTTGTTTTCCCGCTGCCGTTTATCCCGACGAAGACAATCACATACGGTTTTTTTGATTTTATCCTTTCCATAAGGTCGAAAGTCTCGTTCTCGAAAAGCCCTTCTATGC
>DATDVX010000071.1:0-4288 GCA_035289885.1 Candidatus Nanoarchaeia archaeon
AGAAGGATGGAGGAAGTAACTGACCAATTCCCAGATGTTGTCAGTTATGTGAAAGAAAACGTGAAAGGCGATGACTTTATTTTTGATTCTGAAATAGTCGGCTATGAAAAGAAGACTGGAAAATACCTGCCATTCCAGAAAATATCGCAGAGGATAAGGAGAAAGTACAACATTGAAGAGATTGCTGAAAAATTCCCTGTTGAAGTGAATGTATTTGACTGCATGCTATACGATGGGAAGACCATGCTGGAAAAAGATTTTGCCGAAAGGAGGAAACTGCTGGAAAAGGTAGTGAAGCAGAAGGAAAAGAAAATAGTGCTGGCGAAGAACCTGATAAGCGACAACGAGAAAGAGATACTGAAGTTCTACAAGGAAGCACTGAAAGCAGGGCATGAAGGAGTGATGTTCAAGAATCTTCACGCAAAATACAGGCCAGGAAGATACGTTGGTTACATGGCGAAGCTGAAGGAAGTCCTGGATACTCTAGACCTGGTGATCGTTGCGGCTGAATGGGGACATGGAAAAAGGGCGAAATCACTAAGCAGCTACATTGTCGCGTGCAAGACTGAAGACGGGGATCTAGTAGAAATAGGAAAAGTCTCCACTGGAGTGAAGGAGAAGGATGCCGAAGTGACTTTCGAGACGATAACAGATGAATTGAAGCCATTGATAACTGCTGAAAAAGGGAATGTGGTCGAATTGAAGCCGAAAATCATCATCGAGGTTGCTTTCGAGGAGATACAGAAGAGCCCGACCTATACAAGCGGTATGGCATTGAGATTCCCGAGAGTCATACGATTCAGGCTCGACAAGGGACTGGATGATGTCTCGACGCTAGATGATGCAGAACGCATCTATAATGCGCAAAGAGGCAGACAGACAGCTTTCTAATTTTTTAAAGGCGTATAAAAGTAACCTCTGTGCAATAACAATCTTTATATATAAGCTGAAACTCAAAAGTTAATAATTTAGCGGTAGTAAATACCTATCGTAAAACACGGTAGTGATTTCCTGCTGCTATGGGAAAAAAGACGGTGATCGTAGGAGGGGGTTTTGAATGATAGTAAAGGAAGAGTTTTTAGCAAAACTCAGGCAGTATTTTGGTCTTAACCTCTATGAGGTTAGAATTTGGACCGCACTTCTATCGCGTGGAAAATCCACAGCAGGTGAGCTTTCAGACATTGGTCATGTTCCAAGATCAAGGGCATATGACGTTCTCGAGAGCCTTGAGAAGAAGGGCTTTGTCGTCATGAAGCTAGGAAAGCCAATACAGTACATTGCTGTTGAGCCAAGGGAAGTCGTTGAAAGGGTAAAGAAGAATGTTACTCGTGAAGCTGGCGTCAAGACAAAGAGGCTGGATGATCTCAGAGGAACTGAATTCTTGAATGAACTGGTGACGCTTCACAAGACAGGGATTGAATTCGTTGAACCTTCAGACTTATCCGGAGCGATAAGGGGAAGGCATAACTTATACACTCACTTGGAAACTCTTGTGAAAGCTGCGCAGAAATCAGTTGTCTTGATGACAACATCGAAAGGATTGCTGAGAAAAGTCGAGGCCTTGAAGCCTGAGCTTGAGAAGCTCAAGAAGAAAGGTGTGCGAATAAGGATTGCAGCTCCAATAACAAAGGATAACATGGCGCAGGTACAATCCATGAAGAACATCGCCGAAATCAAGGATTCTGGCAAACTTAATGCAAGATTCTGCATCATAGACGGTCAGGAACTGATGTTCATGATAATACATGACGACGAAGTGCATCCTACTTACGACGTTGGCGTGTGGGTGCATACGCCATACTTCGCAGGCGCGATGGAAGAGATGTTCAATTTAACCTGGAAGAACCTGGATTCAGCAAACGGAGCCAAGTAAACTTCTTATTCTCTTTTTTTATTTTCTTGATTTCTAAAGGTGAAATCGATGCTGAAAGCGATAATATTCGACGTTGACGGGGTGCTGCTGGATTCGTTTGAATCTAATGTAAAATATCTAAATGAGCTCTTCACCAAATTTGGCTATCCTAAGTTAACTAACAATGATTACTCCACCATGTTTCATCTTCCAAGCTATGACGTCATCAAAGAATGGACCAAATCGGATGATGAAGGAAGGATAAAAGAGATCATAGCGTATGGAGACAGGTTACCAATGGATAATAATGTTGAAATGCCTTCGGGGGCCAGAGAAGCATTGTATTTTCTCAATAAAAAGTACAGGCTCGGAATAGTTACAGGAAGGCAACGCGATAATATCTTCGAAGGCAAATTGAGCGAATGCAAGAATTTGTTTGACGCGTCTGTCGGATATGAAGATACTGCAACCCACAAGCCTTCTCCAGAGCCGTTGCTTCTTGTCGCTAAAAGACTGAACGTCAAGCCTAGAGACTGCGTTTATATTGGAGATGCAATAACAGATGTTGAGGCAGGGAACGCTGCAGGGATAAAGGTCATTTCCTACGGGAAAGAGAATCTGAAGGGATCTGTTGCTCACGCGACGAGCTTCAAGGAAATAACAGACGCCATAAAAACTATTAAATACTAATTAGACTGAATTCTTCCCAATGGACTTCAAGAAAGAGATTGAAAAGCTCCTGAAGAAGCACGTTGACGAGGTCTCCATGGAGATACCGAAGAACAACTTCGGGGACTATGCATTTCCCTGCTTCAACGAGGCGAAGAGGCTGAAGAAGAACCCGAATGAGATTGCGAAAGAGCTTTCTAAAAAATTAAAAGCTGACTTCATAGAAAAGGTTGAAGTTGTCGGTCCTTACATAAACTTCTTCGTGAAGAAAGATGTTCTAGTGGACGAGGTAGTTGACAAGATACTGAAAGAAAAGGAAAACTACGGGAAATCAAAGCTCGGAACTGAAAAAGTAATGGTTGAATTTTCACAACCCAACACGCACAAGGCATTCCATGTCGGCCATATAAAAGGGACCGCGATGGGAGAAAGCCTGGCAAGGATACTTGAATCAATTGGAAACAAGGTCTTGAGGGCGAATTACCAGGGAGATACAGGGATGCATGTCGCGAAATGGCTGTGGTGCTACACGAAATACCATAGCAAAGAGACGTTGAGGGATGACGAGGAATGGATCGCCAATATCTATGTTGATTCAGTAAGAAGGCTGGAAGAGAATGAGGAATTACAAGAGGAAGTGGACGAGATAAACCGAAAACTCGACTCAAAGGAAGACAAAAAACTGAATGAGCTATGGAAAAAAACAAGGCAACTAAGCCTGGATTCATTTGAGAAGATCTACAAGGAACTTAACACAAGATTTGACAATTACCTGTTTGAATCACAGGTAGAGGAAAGAGGGAAAGCGCTTGCAAAAGAGCTTCTCAACAAGAAGATAGCAGAGATTTCAGATGGAGCAACAATCGTTAACCTGAAAGACCAAAACCTTGGAGTGTGGGTATTGCTGAGGAAGGATGGGACTGCGTTGTATTCAACGAAAGACCTGGCGCTAGCAGAGGAGAAATTCAACAAGCACAAGATAGACAAGGCGGTGTATGTCGTCGGGAAAGCGCAGGAGCTACACATCTACCAGCTGTTCAAGACGCTGGAACTGATGAAATTCAAGCAGGCGAAGAACTGCAGGTATGTCCCTGTGTGCGAAGTTAGATTTCCATGGGGAAAGATGTCTTCAAGGACAGGGAATAATGTACTCTACTCGAGCTTCAAGAGAGAATTAGTGGAATATGCAAGGCAGGAGATATTGAAGAGGGACAAGATCAGCGAGGATGAGCTGAAGAAAAGATCCTTGGCAATAGCCATAGCATGCATGAAATATTCAATGCTGAAGCAGGACCCGAACAAGGTCACGATATTCGAAAAGGAAAAAGCGATGAATTTCGAAGGGGACACAGGCCCATACTTGTTATATTCCTACGCAAGAGCTTCTTCTATATTAAGGAAAACTAAGGGAAGCAAGGCGAAAATAACAAGCACGATAAGCGAGAAGGAAAAAGAGCTGATAAAAAAGCTTGATGAGCTGCCTGCAAGGGTGAAGGAAGCAGCTGAAAACCTGGATAGCAGCGTGATTGCGAACTACACGTACAAACTAGCCCAGACATTCAATGAATTCTACCACAATTGCCAGGTGATAGGCTCTGAAGAGGAAGGATTCAGGCTGAAATTAGTTGAAGCGTTCAGGATAACACTTAGAAACGCGTTGAATCTTTTGGGAATGGAGGTCATAGAAGAAATGTAGATTTAAGCGAACATTTCTAGTTCGAAAGGAATTTCTATCCCCTTCAAGCCTTTAGCTCTTTTCTTGAAATT
>DATDVX010000072.1:0-6217 GCA_035289885.1 Candidatus Nanoarchaeia archaeon
GTTCACGAGCCTGAACATCAATGTGGAGAACTACCCTCAATTGAAGGCCACTGAGAACTTCCTTAGCTTGCAGGATGAGCTGGCTGGGACTGAGAACAGGGTTGCTGTTGCCAGGCAAAGGTACAATGAAGCCACAAGGAACTACAATGTCAAGACGAAAAGGTTCCCAAGCAACATAATCGCTGGCATGTTCGGCTTTGACGAAGAAGAGTTCTTCGAGGCTGAAGAAGACGCGGCAGAAGCTCCGAAAGTGGAGTTTTAATTTTTCTTTTTTATCTATTTTTTCTGAAATATTCAATTCCCTCATGGATTATGTTGTACGCCTTCATGATATCATCGCTCTTCAATACAAAGGTAAGTTGACTTAATGTTGACATGATCTCGACAATATTAATTCCTCTTCTTGATAATTGGCCTATGAAATAATGATAGACTCCGGGTACTTCTAGCGACTTCTTTGCTGTTTTTTGCGTTGACTCTCGTATAGATAGTATTGCTAGATTTGTAGTTGTTTCGATAATCTCTTCTGCACAGTCCTTGAAGAGTTCTTTGTTCTTTGCATCCAAAATCACCGTTACTTCGCCAGCTCCTTCATTCACAAAGAAAACTTCTTCATGCTCCCATCTAATCTTTGTTGATATTTCTACTAGTTTTTTTATAATGCGACTATTTCGTTCTAGAGTTATATGAATAATATCATTTTTTGTCGAAAGTTGTGAATTTTCAATGATTTCTTTCAGATCTGTAGTTCCCGCCTTATTTTTTTCTTCTGCTATATACCTCTTGATTGCGATAGCAATAGAAGCTATCGTCGCTTTGGCATTCTGTTTCTTTATGGATGAAAATAGCTTTCTCGCTAGTGCCATGATGTTGATTACATCCTCTTGCAACAATTCCAGCAAGTGGAGATCCTGTTCGATTATCTCCTTGACCAATTCTGCAGTTGTTTCGTTTTTTAACATTTTTTTACAATTATGTCTAAAAATAGACAAAGTGTTTATATATTTAAACATTTCTTTTTCCTTAAACTAGGGAGGTGTTTCATATGTGCGGTTCGATAGACTATACGCCAAGTCCGAGAGACTATAGGCCAGAGAACAAAAATGGTGAAGCCAAGGAACATGCCCACACACCACTTGAACAGTTAGTGGCTTATGCGGATATATGCTTGGTTCCATTTTCTACGTTTAGACGGGCATCGCGGGCGAAGAAAGACCTCGAAACAGCACAAGATCCTTTGCCGCCTTATCTTCAGTCCTTGATATTGGCAAGGTATCGAAGTATGAGGGTTCTCTTAGAAGGCTTCAAGATTGCCGGTTATTACGAAATTGTCAATCACTTCTTTTTATAACTTTTAATTCCGTAGGTAATCTTATTTTTCGTTTCCCGTATAGCAATTTTCGGCAATGACTCCTTGCTATCTTCTAGATATTTTGAAACTTCCTTCTTGTGATGCTTGACTAAAGACCTAAGAATCCACGATATTGCCTTTGTGATAAGGATATCTTTTTCATGCTTCAACCTATCAATATTCTCGAAAGCCAAATCACTTAATCTCTTGTCTGCGGATTGCGAAACTGGCGTCGTTAGAAATACCAAGCTTGCTCTTCGCTTGCTGATATTCTTGCTTTTGCTGAAATCAACTAGCAGCTTCTTCCATTTGTTCCATTCAGAAAGCAAGTCTTCAGCTGAAAAACTACTTTGGCATAAGGAATCGATACAAGCCCAGCCATGGACATTCTCAAGCCATTTATCATATAGCAGAGGATCTAGTTTATGCTTTTTCATTGATTTCTGAAGCATTCCTGCAAAAGCCTTCTCAGTATAAGATTCTCCTTTGTTCAAGGAATCAAGGACAGACACAAACTCTTTCAGTGAGATGCCATTGTTTTTGCTTTTCCATTCTTTGGCAATCTTTCTTAGTGTAGGAATACTGATCCAGTACATCAATTCCCTGCTGCCATGATATTTCTGGATGTCAAAATCCTTATCAGGCTTGCCAGAATTTTTCTTTATGATTTTCAATAATCCTTCGTGATGCTTATTCATTTTAGTTTATTCCAATGCGAACGCTTCTCCAAGAATATCGAAACCAGGAAAACCAGGATTATCGCAGTGATGTAGACATTCAACACCGAACTCACGGAATAGCCGTATGACTTTGTCGAAGCCAGTATGAAAATCGTGTACCAGCTCACTATGGAGATGCTTCCGGTGATTGAAGAAGAGTACATGAGCGATCTCGCGTCTTCTTTCGGATGATTGTGCAAGACATCTTTCTTGAAATGCGGATAGACATACGTCCTAAGGAAATAGCCATTAACCATAAGCACCAAAACCAAAAACATCTTCAGCCTGAACAAGCTGCTCTGCAACAATTCAGGTTTCATCCAGACAAGAATGAAGCCGCTGGCTACAAGCACAAGCAAGCCAGCTATTATCAGTCCTGACAACAAAGGGTATATCCCAAGGAGGGTCCTTTCTAATCTGTGATTCTTAAGGCTTTTCAAGTGGAGATAATCAGCGATGGTAGCGCTGCCGATCCCGAGCATGGCTCCGAGTATATGGATTATCAGAAATATATCACGAACCAGCTCACCTTCTATCATTTTTTCCGCCTCTTTTTTCCGAAAATGAGCCTGCCCGGATTCGAACCGAGGTCTAGGGGTCCGAAGCCCCTCGTACTGTCCACTATACTACAGGCCCATCCAATTAATCATTCAATGACATGTTTTTAACCATTACGGTCGAGAAACAGCTTTATATATCCAGAAAACCACCATTTTAAGCATTAACCTTAGAAAGGAGGCTGATTTTAAATGCATGGAATGTGCAAACATTGCAGCAGGGTATCGGGTTGGCTTTGGCTGATATTCGGTATCATATTTTTGTTACAGAACCTTGGGACCTGGGATTTCTGGGGAATCCAGTGGTACACTGTGCTGTTCGTTCTTATGGGCTTATGCTGCATAGGAAAGGGCAAGTGCAAGGAATGCGAGTAAGCATTTCTTAATTTTTTATTTTTTTCTATTCCATTCTGCAAAGAACTGCTCTAAGAACCTCTCCATGAACTTATGTCTTTTTTCAGCTAATTTTTTGCCTGTTTCCGTGTTTATCCTGTCTTTCAATAACAATAATTTCTCATAGAAATGATTTATCGTTGATGACTTGCTGCTCTTGTATTCCTCGAAACTCCCGTGCATAACTGGCTTGATGTCTGGCTCGTAAATGCTGAAATTCTTATGACCACCATACGCAAAGGTCCTTGCTATTCCCATTGCTCCGAGAGCCTCCAGGCGATCAGCATCCTGCACAATTTTTCCCTCTAGAGTCTTCATTGGAGTTGAGACGCCAGCACCTTTGAAAGAAATGTCTTTTATAATGTCGCAGACTTCTCCTATTGAATTCTCATCAACATCCATGCCTGAAAGAAATTCTCTTGCAATCTTCGGCCCAAGATCAGCATCGTCATTGAACTTCCAATCAGCTATGTCATGGAACAAAGCGCCTAATTGCACAATGAACTTATCAGCCTTCTCCTTCTTCGCAATCTTCAAAGCCAATTTCCAGACCTGATGAACATGCCACCAGTCATGGCCTGCGCCTTGGTTTTCAAGCTTTGACTTGACGAAGTCTGCAGCCTTCTCTATGATTTCCTTCTGCTTCATGCCAAGACAAAACTGCATGTCTTTAATAACGATTTATGTCCTCAAAAATAGAGTAAGCTTTATATAATCCTTAATCAAAAATATCCTTTGAAAATGGAAGTGACAGTTAAAAGCGTCAAAGCGGCTGACCTGAAGTGCGATGCCGCGGTGTTCTGCGTCTTTGATGACAAAAAGATGTCGAAGATACTGGAAGACTTTGATCACCATAATATGATTTCTGCATTACTGAGAACGAAGGAATTCAAGGGAGACTTCAAGGACATAGACCACATACACCTGCACCAGAACATAAAGAAATTGATATTGATAAGCCTGGGGAAGGAAGCTGATTTCAATGCGAACAAACTTAGAGAGATCGCGGTGGCAGCGACAAGATACGCCAAAGGCATGAAATTGACATCATTCCACTTCATCTACGAAGGTTATGACAAGATAACTGACGAGGAAGCTGGGCAGGTATTGGCCGAGGGATTCATACTTGGAGAGTACAAGTTCGACAAATACCTAGCGAAGAAGCCTGATGACATTGAATTATCAAACGTAATAATAAACGTGCTGCAAGGCAGCCAAAAAGCTGTTGAAAACGGAGCGAAAACCGCCGAACTTGTTACAGATCACATGATTTTCGTTAAAGACCTGATAAACGAGCCACCTTCCAGGAAAGGGCCCGAGGTCATAGCTGAAAGGGTTGTGGCATTGTGCAAGAGGAACAAGGTCAAGATAAATGTCTGGGACAAGAAGAAGATAGAGAAGGAAGGGATGGAAGGCATACTTGGAGTGAATGCCGGCTCAATGAAAGAGCCTAAATTCCTGGTAGTTGAATACAACAACGCTCCTGGAAATCCAATAGTCCTGATAGGGAAGGGGATTGTCTTTGATTCCGGAGGGTTGCAGCTGAAGCCATGGAACTACATGCTTGACATGAAGGATGATATGAGCGGGGCAGCGACTGTTGTCGGAGCGATAAACCTGATGGCTGCATTGAATATGAAAGTGAATGTAGTTGGGTTGGCTCCTGTGACAGAGAATTTGACAGGCGGGAATGCGTACAAGCCAGGAGACGTGCTGAAAACTTACAATGGCAAGACAATAGAGATAGGGCATACTGACGCTGAAGGAAGGGTTGTGCTTGCAGATGCTTTAGGTTATAGCAGGAACTTCAAGCCTAAAGCAATCATAGACATGGCAACACTGACAGGCGCGATTGTAGTTGCTCTGGGTTATGAGTTCGCAGGATTATTCTCAAATGATGATAAACTGAGGCGTGCCTTGCTTGAGGCTGGAAAGCATACAGACGAGCAGCTTTGGCACATGCCCTTGATACCCAAGCACACTGAAATGATAAAAGGGAAGCTTGGCGACGTGAAGAACGTAGGAAGCACAGAAGGGGCTGCCTCCAGTTCCACAGCAGCAGCGTTCCTGCAGGAATTCGTCCCGGAAAAGACTCCATGGGCGCACCTGGACATCGCAGCAACAGCTTTCATAAAGGAGCCGAATGGAGTAAGCGGAGAAGGCGCGACAGGCTATGGAATCAGGCTTCTAGTTGAGTTCATGAAGCGATACTGCAACTGATTATTTCTTTACTATAAGCTTCTTTGTGAATTTTGTAAGAATTTCAGGGATTTTTTTCACGAGGACATCATCCTCTATTCTTATCCCATAATCAGTGTACAAGCCAGGCTCTATAGCTACGATAGTTGAATCTTTCAGCTTTTTTGGAGAGTTGAAATTCGGAGATTCATGGACGTCCAAGCCGATTCCATGGCCGAGAGAATGGATGAAGTGCTTTCCAAGCCTTTTCTTCGCATGATCATTGAGATATTTCGGTGATTTGGCGTGAACATCAAGGCATTCATGCTGGACTTGGAGGACTTTCTCATAATCAGAGATTTCTCTGCTTGATGGAGTGCCGATGTAGATTGTCCTCGAGATGTCAGAGCAGTAATTCCTGCAGATGACACCCATGTCTATGACAGTGAAGCCTTTCAATTTACTATCAGAAGGGATGTGATGAGGATTTTTGGAATTCTTGCCTGAAGCGACTATCGTCGGGAATGATGGCAGGACATCCAACTTGAACATCTCCATATCGATGAATCTGGCCATGTCAAGCTCTGTCATCCTTGAGCTTGCTTTAGCTATAGCCTTTGAAATCACTAAAGATGCCAAAGAAGCGGCTTTTCTCATCCTGGAAATCTCTTCAGGAGTCTTTACCATCCTGAGATCATGGATATGAGAGGAAATGTCAACGAATTTCTTTTTCAGTTCTTTTTTCAATTTTTTGAAGGTTGAAACGCTAAGATTAGAGAAGTCAACGCCTATCCTGTCGCCTTTCAGGTATTTTTTAAGCATGTCCTTGTATGACTTTTTCACTGCAACGACTTTCTTTATCATCGAATGCCTCTTTGCGATGCCATACTCTAATAATGAAGTGAGCAAAACAGGACTTCCAGATGATGGAATGATGAGAAATCCAGTTACTTGGGGCACATCAGTGAAGTAAACGAAGTTTGAATTAGGCTTGCCGTCGGAATTCAACAAAACAGCAG
>DATDVX010000073.1:0-5529 GCA_035289885.1 Candidatus Nanoarchaeia archaeon
CAAAGAACTGGCGTCATACTTCGACCTGTTCTACAACGCGTATTACAAGCGCGAGATCTCAAGCGTGCACAAGATTAATTCCTCGAAATTCAAGTTCCAGCTCGGAGAATGCATCGACCTGCTTGAAAAAACGAAGAACCCTGTCGTAGTCTCTTACATAAGGGAATTGTTCAGGACCATACAGATTGGGAGCAGCCCGATACTCGCAGGATTGTTCGACGAGAAGATCACTTCTCAAGCCTGATGTTGGCAAGCCATTTATTCAGGAACGTGGTCTCGCATTCCCTGTTATCAGGAGAATAATCCTTCAGCAAAATTCTCAAGTATTTCTTGAAGTCGAAGCTCTGCGAGTTCTGCCATGCCTTCTGCACATTCTGCTGCCCGAAGCGCGCTGTAGCAACAACATCTTCCAGATCAACCTCTTTATTGAACGCCAATCCAGCGTTGACAATCAGCGCATGCTCTACAGACTTGAACGTTATCGGTATCGCCGACGAAGTATTGATCTCCTCGACAATCTGGCCTGTCATCAGCTCATATGCCCTTGTCTGCTCTTCGTTGGCCATGTTCTTCATGACGTACCTTGTCATCATAGGACTGCGCTCCCCGTTGATTTCATCAATAGCGCGCCAATAAGCAAGGCCTATGGAACCCACAAGCTTGCTTTTCGTATACTCATCAACCCTCGGCATGCCCCAGTTCGGAATAATCTTCTCTCCGAGCACATCATCCATCTTCTGGGGCGGAACTTTCGGCGTCGGCAACTGCAGATCGTCCTCTCTGACCAAAGTGATGCCTGAAATGTCCCTCGAAAGAAGATTCTTGCGCGCTAGCCACATCAGCTCCCTGTCAGCAATCCTCGTGTCAGGCAATGCGCCTTCTATCGGCGAAGGCATGATCTTTCCTTCTGTCTCTTCTGGAATCAGGAGATATCTCCTTATGTTGCCTGCCCATGAAAGCATGAAGGCCCTTTCCTCAGGATCCATGAACCTCGCATAATCCTTGAAGTCGGTCCTGTTGGCATGTTTCTGATAAACCCCTCGCATCCTTGCGCCATGGCGCATCTTTGTCAAAATATCCTCCAGGTCAAACACCTGATATTCCTTCTCAACCTGGACAAACGTGTCATAAAGAACGAACCTGATGCATTCCGCGACGACTGACTGCGGCGTCTTCATGTCCTTGTCCAGAGGAGGAACACGCTTGTTCTTGATGCTCTCATATTGCACAACCTGCATAACATTGAAAAACCTATCCTTCATCTTCTCCCTGAACTCCGGCTTCTGCATGACCTGAGTCATGGCCTTGTTGTACGCGACAAGCAATTCTCCAACGAGGAAATTATCAGTGATGTCCTTGACCTTGACATCAGCCAGCAATTTTTCCTCGAGGATGCCGGATGTCGAAGCAATGTCCCAACCCTCCAATGGAGGAGGCATGCCATACGTTGTTTCGTACCTGAATCTTATCTTGGAAAGATTATCCTTTTGCACAGCCTTGTACAGGTAGTCACTGGCTTTATATTCGGCGTCGCTCTTCTGCCCTATGACCAATCCTTGCCGATCATCGTTGTTGTAAACAAAATAAGGAGCTTGCGATCCTAACTCTGAAGGTGGCTGCATCGCGATTACCGCTCCCAAGGCAGCAACCTGCGTAATTCTTTTCAAAAATTTCATGCCCCGCGGCCCAATCGCGCTGTCAAACTCAGCTTCAAAAGAGCTGACCTCATGGAAACGCTTTTGAGGATCGTACGCAAGACCTTTCCTCAAGACCTTCTGAAGCCTTCTCGGAAGCTTGCTTTTCCTCAACTGCTCAGCGACTATGGTGTTGAAGGCCTCTTCTCCGATGCCATTGAAAACAGGCGACATATTCTCAAGGTTGTCGAACCTGCCTTCGAAAAGATACTTCCCTGTGAATAACCTGTAAGCGAGTGATGAGACTGAATAAATGTCCGAAGCCTTTCCAGGAGATACGTCTTCCCTAAATATTTCAGGCGCTCTCAACGAGACAACATCAATTGATGCAGGCGATACGAATGATATGCCGGCTGATGCCAATCTCGAAGCGCCAAGATCTGTGACAAACACATGCCCGCTTTCATCATCAACAACTATGTTATCCAGCTTCAGGTCGTTGTGAACGCGATCCATGCCATGAAGCTCTTTGATTCCTATCATGACATCATGCAGATAACCAAGAGCCTGCTGTCTGGTCATCCCGTGGCCAACATGCTCTCTCCTGCTGTCAATTCCCTGCAATGACCTTGAATACTCGCGCATCACCAGGAACGGCTGATTATTATTGTCGCGCTCGACCCTTCCAGGCACAACCCTTGAGAACGGCTCGAGATCACGGTCCTCTGCAGCAAGCACATCCTCAAGCCTCTGGCCGCGCTTCTTCAGCTGATGCAATGCCATCTCTGTTGGATCAAGAATCTTTATCAGGACCGGCTTCCCGGTCTCAGAATTTTTCCCGCGATAAACCGCGCCCCAGCTGCCCCTGCCGACGCAAGCAGAATAATCCACCTCATACTTGCTTGTCTCTATTCTTCTTGGCTGAGTTGCAGTCATATTAATACCCCTGAATGGGAGTAAGAATCCCCTATTTAAAGCTGTTTGAAGCGGAAAACGCTAATATCACTAATATCAATCAAATAAATAAGAATGCTGAAGCAATTTTTCCCGATATTAAAAACATCTGGAGGTGTTACTTTGAAGAAAGGTACAATTAGGAGTTTGACTATAGTGGCGTTGCTAATTCTTGTGATAGGGGTGCCGCTACTTGTTCGAGGAGCGAGATCTGCCTGCAATGACAACGTAGACAATGACGGGGATGGCGCAACAGACTATCCGGCAGACGCAGGATGCGCAAACAATCAGGACAATGACGAGACGAACTGCGGCGATGGCGCTGTTTCAGGATCGGAAGTCTGTGACGGAACGAATTTGAACGGACAGACTTGCGTAACTCAAGGCTTTGGCGGCGGAGCTTTGTCATGCGGTGCTACATGCTCGTCATTCGTGACGACAAGCTGCTGGACGAACACTTGCAGCGACACTGACGGAGGCACAGTGCAAGGAACGCAGGGCACAGTCTCAGGAAATTACCAGGGAGCGCCTTACTCGGACACTGATTCTTGCCTAGACAGCATAACATTGAAAGAATGGCGCTGTGTAACTGTTGGGAGTGGTTTAGGTGGCGGATTGACCGGGTCAAGCAGCAACTACAACTGCAACCAGATCAACGGCACAAACTACACTTCATGTGTAAGCGGAGCCTGCCAGTAAGGCAACTTTTTTCTTTTTTTCTTTTTCAAAACTCTTATAAATTCTAACCAGAGCGAATTCTTCTATGGACAAGATAACAGACCAGAAATTAGACAGGTATTTCGATCTTACTGAGAGAGCGCTAGAGAAAGCGAAGAAATCCGGGAACAAACTAGGCGATAAAAAAATAAGAGATGATTTCATCGACATGATCGAGAGATATGTTAGCGATGCCAAGCATTTCAGGAAGAACAAGGACTATGTGAATTCTTTCGCAGCTATTTCATACGCTCATGGATGGCTTGATGCTGGAGCGAGGATTGGTTTGTTTGACGTGCATGATTCTGAGCTGTTTACTATTGATTAGTCCTCCTTGACATCGACTCCAAAATGCTTCATTTTTTCTTCCATTTCCCCGAAACTAATGCCCGTGTCATGCTGCGGAATTGATTCTGGTAATATCCTGTATCCCCTTTGGAATATATGCAACACTTGGTCTGCTGCGCTAATCCTCTCCAAGCATTCGCAAATCCTCTGGTTATATTCATTCGCAGAATTTTCCAATTGCCTTTGAATCTGCTCCGCATATCCAACGCCAACTGAAGCCAATTCATTGATGAATCTGAAAACTTCTTCCTTAGTGCATCTTTGATCCAGCGTAAGAGGGTCTTCAAGAAAAGCAGCCTGCTTCAGGTACAATGTCAGCGGCGATAGCAAAGTATATGATTCTGGCTTGCTAATAACGCGCTCAGTCCTCAGCCATCTGCCAACATCAGCGCTCAAGCACACTTCATCTATCTTGCCATCAACAAACATCCACTCAATCCTTCGCCTTTTTCCATACTTTTCCTTGATGTGCCTGCCATCACCGAGAGTCATATCGATACATTCAAACCATGTAAACTCCTCAGCAACACCTTCGCCTTCAGCAGCAGTTCCCTCGCCGAAACAATCAATAAAGAACTTAACCGTTGTCGGAACATCATCAAGAACTACCCTCCTTCTAATTACTTTATTATGGTAGGGTCTTATCTGCGGGTTATCCATAATCAAAACAAGGTTATCTGCATATTTTTAAATGTTGTTCACTGCACTTTTCGAGAACTGAGGCTGCCCGGATTTGAACCGGGATCTCGAGCACCCGAGGCTCGGAGGCTAACCAGGTTACCCCACAGCCCCTCAAACTTCAAGAAATCTTTCAAATTGAACCTATATAAAGAATTGCAAAACTTACTTCGAAGCGACCTTCTTTTTCTTCGGCGAGTATTCCTCTCTTGGCTTTTTCAGGAACCACTCTGTGGGCAAGATACTTTTCAAGTCAGCTTTTCTCCAGAGGAAACCCAAGAGTCTCACTTCATCAGTCCTTTCCATGCAAGGCTCTGCAAATTCCTCGAACTCATGGCACATGCTTATCCTGCATTTCGGGACAACCAATCCATTGTTCAATCCTATCGGCGAGGAGACCCTCAAGACCAAAGACTCGTATCTCCCGTCAGGCTCATCGCCTCTTCCAATGTCCCCAGCTTCGACATTCACATAACCAAGGATCCCTTCCCTGTTGAAAGGATGAAGCTGCGGAATCTCATATTGCCTCATGAGGAAATGCGTGCCACGCATGCCCACATCGTGACTGGCTAGCCTGTAATTAAAGCCCTTCCAGAACGACGCTCTTGTAGGTTCTCGAGCACTAATAGCGATTGGATCAGCATCGCTCGGCTGGGACTCATTCAACATCCTCACAAAATAGCTTAAGTCAAATGAACTGAGATCATCAGCAGCCATGGGTTATACGCACTTGCAACAATTATAAATACCTTTCCATACTCCAATTCCATCATGGCGATAATAGTGACAGGAAGCGTAGCTGCTGGAAAAACCACTGTGGCGAAGATGATAGCGAAGAAGCTCAAATGGAAGTACGTTGACGTGACCAAGCTGGTAAGGGAGGAGGAGCTGAGCGAAGGATATGATGCTGAAAGGGACAGCGCGATAGTTGACGTGAAGAAGCTGAACCAGGTGCTTGTCAAGATGATAAAGAAAAATCCCGAGCTGGTGATTGACTCGCACATGAGCCACTACCTGGACCCGAAGTACGTTGATTTCTGCGTCGTTGTGAAATGCGATGTTGAGCTATTGAAAGAGAGACTGGCTGAGAGAGGATATGACCTTGGGAAGATACAGGAGAATGTCGATGCTGAGTTGTTTGATGTTTGCCTGAATGAAGCATTGGAGCACGGGCATCATGTTGTCGTGGTGAAGTCAC
>DATDVX010000074.1:0-8885 GCA_035289885.1 Candidatus Nanoarchaeia archaeon
TGCTTTTCAGAATCAAGGCCTCTGACAACTATGATAAATTCATTGAAATCCAGATCGCCTAAATTTATTCTTTCTTTTCCATTTCCAAGATATTCAATTTTTAGCCCTTCGATATTCGCGTTCTCAATATCTTTTGTTCCCTTGAAGCAGCTGAAATACTGGGTTGTGATCGCGTTCTTGTCCTTGTTTCCTGCATATCCGAAAAAATTGGTGTCAATCCCTGTTTTTTCGGAAATCTTCCGGATTGCATCAAGCGTGTTCCAATTCCTCTTCATAAGCCTGAAATAGGCATATTCTCCCCCGTTCATCTCCAGGTCAATCATCTCGTTCACCTGGAAATCCTCTGGAATTTGCTTGAGTTTCATGTTAATCAATAGGGATTTCGCCTCAAGGTTAAAAGATTTCCGGATTTTCCTGAAAAATCCTTATAAAGCGCAGAGTCAACTAGATTTTTAGAATGATAAAGGCGATAATTTTTGACATAAACGGTGTCTTAATCACTTCCAGCACGCCTTCGATAAGCGAGATTTCGGCCATAAGGAACGATCGATTGGCTTTCAGCAAGAAGCTGTCTGATTTCAAGTCAGGAAAGATAACAGCAAAAACTTTCTGGGATGATTTCATCAACGGAACAAGGAAGAAAGTCAGGCCATTGAAGGACATCATGCTTCTCCTTGAGGAGTTGAAGAATAACTACAGGATTTTCGCTCTTTCAAATTCAATTAGGGAGTCAACCATGGAGGTATTGGAAGAGTATGGGATAAGGAATTATTTTGACAATGTTTTCACTTCTTTTGAGATAGGTTATTCCAAGCCGGATGAGGAGATATTCGAGTACGTCCTCGGCCAGATAAGGCTCAAGCCAGAGGAATGCCTGTTCATAGACGATGTCAAGGAGAACACTGCCACGGCAAGGATCATGGGTTTTGAGACATTGACTATCTCGCAGCCGGAGAAGCTCAGGAAAGCGATTATATCCAAGGGTTTGCTGGAGTAGAATCGCAACCTTTAAGTATCATCGTTGTAATGGGTTTCCTTCGGGGGGAACATGGCTTCATCTATAATCACATACGAGGCTCTTTACGACATTTACAGGAAGGAAAAGTATGCCCAGGAGCTGCAGCAGCTTCCTGCCACATTCTTCATAGACGTTGTCCGCTACATAGAGGAAAAGACCTCGATCCTGGAGAACCAGAAGAACAAGGACCCTACTTTCGCCGGCGAGTCCAAGAAGACCGAGGCGCAGCTCAATGCAGTCAAGAAGATTCTTGAGGAGATTTACGAGAGGCGCGAGAACAAGATCCTTCAGCTGGCCATGCTGTCTTCCAGGGTGTCATCCAAGCAGGATTTGGGAACATTGCTCAAGGAGGAGCTCGAATTGTACGACAAGGTCTTCAAGTTGCTCGATACGCACAGGAACGGCATCCTGAGGAACATTCTCAGCGCCAAGATGCCGAATCTCCCGGAGGAAGCACCAAAACCTTTAAAAACCGATATTGCCGTTCCAAGCCAAAACACCGCAATAAGGTTCATGCAGGATGTTCCGAGGTTCGTTGACGCGGATCTCATCACATACGGTCCTTTCGAGAAGGAAGATGTCGCGAACATCCCTGGCAAGCTTGCGGCGATACTGATAAGGAACAATAAGGCAGAGGAAATAAGATGAAGATGAAGAAGGTAAAGATGATGTACTGCAAGAAGTGCAGGAAGCACACTGAAATAACAGTCTCAATCGCAAAGAAAAAAGAAAGGGGTTCCTTGAAGAAGGGTTCTATTGCCAGGCTTGAGAAGCGCGGTTCAGGTAAGGCTGGCTTTGGCAACAAGGGAAAGTTCTCAAGAAAGGCCATTTCGGCATGGAAAAGAACCGGCGCAAAATCATCCAAGAAGCAGGACTTGAGGTTTAAGTGCAAGGAATGCGGTAAGATGATGGTCCAGAACAAGGGTTTCAGGACTAAGAAATTGGAGCTGGTCTAAATGGAAGAGCTGCTTAGGGAACCGACATCACGATTCATAAAAGTAAGATGCGCCAAGTGCAAGAACGAGCAGATAATTTTCGGCAAGCCTTGCACCAAGATAAACTGCCTTGTCTGCGGCAAGCCATTGGCTGAGCCTGCTGGTGGGAAAGGAAAGATAAAAGGCCGCGTTCTAGAGGTCCTTGAGTAAATATGTTCTACAAGAAGAAAGGTCTTCCGAAAGAAAACGAGATTGTCCTCTGCACAGTTGACAAGGTGCTTAAGAATTCTATTTTCATAAGGATTGATGAGTATGACGGCATGGAAGGCCTGATACACATCTCAGAGATAGCTCCTGGAAGGATCAGGAACATCCGTGATTACGTAAAGGAAGGCAAGAAGATAGTGTGCAAGGTCCTTCGCGTTAAGTCAGACACAAGGCAGGTTGATCTCTCGCTCAGGAGAGTTGCTAATTCCGAGGCATTGAACAAGCGCTCATCCATGAAACAGGAAGAGAAGGCAGAAAAGATCCTTGAGGCTGTCGGCAAGATGTGCAACAAGACGCTGAAGCAGATGTATGACGATGTTGGCATGAAGATAATTATGAAATACGGCCTGATAAGCAATTGTTTCCAGCAGCTTGTCGAGAATGACAGCTCGATACTCAAGAGCCTTGGGATAGACGCGAAGATAGCTGACTTGCTTACCAAGATAGTCAAGGAACGAATAAAGCCATCCATTGTCGAGATAATAGCCACTGTCGTGCTGAAGTCGCGGGCTGATGATGGCATAGAGAGGATCAAGCATGTCCTCAAGAACATCATCGCAATGGGCGAGAAGAACAAGTACAAGATAAACTTCCATTACTTGGGTGCGCCGCGCTACAAGCTCACCATAACAGCTGATGATTACAAGCAGGCCGAGAAGGAGCTTGCTGAGATAACTGCTCTCGCCGAATCCGAGGTAAAGAAGCAGGACTGCCAGATTGAGTTCATAAGAGCATGAGAGTCGAGATTCTATATTGCAAGCCTTGCAAGGTCTTCACTATGAAGGACGCTTGCCCTAAGTGCAGCTCCAAGACCTTCAGCACCAAGCCTGCGAGGTATTCTCCTGATGACAAGTGGGCGAAATACAGGAGAGAAGCCAAGGCAGAAGCGACGCAGAAGTAGATAGATTTAATAGTTTTCTAATAACAGTTATTTCTCATGAAAGAAACAAAGCTTTTCATAAAGAATCGTGATAATAAGAAGATTGCGCTAATAATCGATAGGCCCGAAAATCCAAAGGGGTTGGTCTTCATAATGCATGGACTCGGTGGTTTCAAGGAGCAGAAGCATATTGTAGCTTTTGCAGAGGCTTTCAAGGAACATAATTTTATGGTTGTAAGATTCGATGCCAGAAATTCAATAGGCGAAAGCGAGGGAAGCTGTGAATATGCAGACATCACAAGTTATTATCAAGATTTGGAGGATGTTATAAGTTGGTCTGGAAGGCAAGGTTGGTATCAACAGCCATTCTATCTTGCGGGCCATAGCCTTGGCGGCATATGTACGAGTTTATATTCTGAAAAATATCCAAAAAAAGTAAAGGCGTTGGCTCCAATATCTACAGTAATTTCAGGAAAACGTATTCTGGATCGAGAACCGAAGGAAAGGGTCGTAGAATGGGAAAGAACAGGATGGAAAATAAGCCCGAGCAAATCGAAACCCGGAGTGATAAGAAAGTTTAATTGGCACAAGTATGTTGAAGATGCCAAAAAATATGACATCCTTCCAGATGCTGGCAAACTCAAGATGCCGATTCTGTTAATTGTTGGTGATGAGGATCACGGAACGCCTCCGGAAGATCAGAAACTTTTGTACGACAGGACAAGCGGGTATAAAGAGCTGCATATAATCAAAGGCGGAGCCCATAAACTGGATAAAACCAATGAGCTAGCACAAATCAAGTCTATCTTCAATAATTGGATAAAAAAGGTTGAAAATAAGCAAAAGGTTTAAATAACAAGCTCACTTATTGGAGATTTAATGGGTTGGGTAGTAAAGCGAGTGACTGAGGCGAGGTTGAAGAACCCTATTCTTATCGAAGGCTTGCCTGGCATGGGTAACGTCGGCAAAATCGCTGTTGATTTTCTGATAGATAGGTTGGATGCTAAGAAGTTGCTCGAGATAAGCTCATACGACATGCCTCACTGCGTTTTCGTGAACGAGGATAACTTAGTTGAGTTGCCTGAAATAGAGATTTATTTCAAGAACATAAACGGCAGGACATTGCTTTTCCTTTCAGGAGATATCCAGCCTATAGACGAGCGCTCGTGCTACGAGTTCTGCAACGAGGTTTTGAACAGCTTCCAGAAGGACAATGGCCATGAGATAATCACGTTGGGTGGTATTGCCTTGCCTAAGATTCCGAAGATACCTAAAGTTTACTGCACAGGCAACGACAGGAAGGTCGTCAACAGGTACAAGTCAAGGGACGTCGACATGAACATCCACGGCGTTGTCGGCCCGATCATAGGCGTTTCAGGATTGCTGACAGGCTTGGCTGGAAAGAGGAACATCCCGGCAGTGGCCTTGCTGGCAGAGACTTTCGCTCATCCTAATTACATCGGCATTTCAGGAGCCAAGCAGATATTGAAGATCCTGAAGAGGGAATTCAAGCTTGACGTCAATCTTGCGGAGCTAGACGATGATGCTAACGAGATACAGAAGAATTTCGCCCAGGCTAGGCGCATAAAGAATTTGATAAAAAGAAAGAAATTGAAGCCCGTCAAGGGTCTTCAGCCTGAAGCTAGGCTCGATTATATCGGCTAAAAGAACCTGTTAAGGTTTATAGCGAAGCTTCTCGAAGCCCTTGCGCCGAATGCTGCATTGATGCTGTCCTGGCTTGAAGCGCTTGAACCTGTGTTTCGCTGGTTGTTCACGCTCAAACCTGCGTTTATGCTTCTTGCATTCTGTGTGCTTCTCGCGCTCTGAGTGTTGAAGCTGTTCAGGTTGTAGTTGTTGAATTCTCCGCCGAATTCTGTTATAGTAAGCATCTCCCTGACGTTGTTGTTTCTTCCAGGGATTATCAATCGCCTGTCAACAACGACCTGCCTTGTCATCCTTGATCCGTCGCCGACTCCGCCAACAACATTCCCGCTTGCAGTCCTTGTCTGGCTTGCATCCTGGAATGACTGTATGTCATCGAAGGCGAACTGGCCGTTCAATAGTTGGTTTGTGAAGTCATTGCTCGCTGAGCCTGAGCTTCTTGATCCTGCGAAGTTTATCCCCAGGTCATCCATCGAGTTCATCGAGCCTCTTGTTATTGGCCTTCCGAACCACTCTTCTCCGCCCAAGAAGATCGCGCTTGCGCTTTCTGCTGTGAAAGTCAATGCAAGCAAAAATATTGACATTAATACTATTAGTTTATTCATTTTATTTTCCTCCTATCATTAACTTGTTTGTATAAATCATCAACGAAATGCTCTAGTGAATCATGAGGCCATGGCAAAGATGGATCAAGTTTAATCTCACCATTAAGTAATGCTCTTCTTATATCACCGGGTGTGGCTTGTCTTAGCAAATCATCAGCTTCAAATGTAGCTGAAAGAGCGTTCAATTTGGCTATAGCATACCCTGTCACGCCAAGAACAATACCGCCTAGAATATCTTCATGAACAAAACGCATTCCTGCTGCAACATAAAGGCCTGCAGATGCGACTTCTTCTATAGAGGGTTTTAATACATGTTTAACAAGTTTCCCCCTGAAGTTTTCAGGAACATACGCTAGTTTATCTTTCATTTTTTTCTCCTAATCAAATACTTCCTTTAGATCATTATGTTCAGCTATTGCCTTATCCTCTAATCGCGACTTCCTCATGAACATGCCCATCGTGGAAATGCCAAGAGCAAGCCCTGCAATAGTCACATACCAACCATTGATTTCCTTCTTTATGTATTCAGCCTGCCCCTTGATATTTTCAGTCTGGTCCATGGTCCTTGGCAGGTTTCTCCTTTCATAATTGGCTGTTTCGCCCATTACAGCGCCGATTGCAGTAGTCAGCACTGAAGCTACAGCCAATGCTTTTAGCGTCTTGTAGCTTACCATAGAATAACCACTCTATAGTGGCAATATATAAACCTTTCGCTATTAAAACTCACTCAAGCTCTTCTGCTTATTGTCAATCCTCTCTTCATTGCTAAGTATCACTTTCCCGTAAACTCCGTCATATCCTGGCTCAACCCTGGTCTTCCCTTCCCTGTCTTTCACTATCAATTCGCTCAGTTTCGGGTTAAAGACCTCATTCAGGCTCTTCAAATCGGCTTTCATGGCTATGTTGAACTCATTCCCAAACTTCTTTACCCCTGCGTTATAGATGCCCCACACTTTCTTTGAAGCCGGATTTGTTATGTTGTACAAGGACGCGATAAGTTCGTGCAATGGAGTGAGCATGTGGAATCCTGGCTGGTCCTTATGCCTATACTCTTTAGGCCTGTCGGCCAATTCCTCAATCCTGTATTCCACCCCTATAGTCAGTTCATGCTTGCATTTCGGGCATATTCTGTTTAATCTCTTGCTCTCTTCGAATCCAAGCTTCACATCGCAGTTCCTATGCCCGTCAACATGGTATTTTCCATAAGCTGGATTTACTTCAATTGTTCCTACAAGCCCTTTTCCAGTCCTTATCGCGTTTAGTATGTTTTTATAAGTTAAGTTTTTTACATCGAATAACGTAGCTTCCCGTCCCATTCTCCAAGGATGCGAGCTGTGCGCGTCGCTAAAAGAGACAAGGTTGTATTTGTCAAGCTTGGAATATCTCCTGTTCATTATGATGTCGGATGACATTCCTGTTTCCAGCGCATGGATGTATTTCGATCTCTCCTCGAAGCATTCTTCAACAGTGTCGAATCCTGTTTTGGATCCGAATAAGCCAAAGAATGGAGTCCACACGTGCCCAGGTATTATTTCAATGTCAGTGCTTATTGATCTCATCATGTCAACAAATTCGATGCTGTTTATCCCGAAGATAGGCCTGCCATCATAATCCAATCGTCCTTTCTTCAGGAGGGCGTCAATTATCTGTTTGACAACGTCCTTGCTTGGCGCGAGAACAACATGATGTATCCTTCTTCCTCTTCCATTATGGGAATACATCAGGGAAATTTCTGTCTGCCAGATGAATGGAAATTTAGTCTTGCTCCAAAGAATTCCATTTTCATCCTCTTTCAGGTTGTTCAGTATTTCAGTGTTCCACAAAGGATGTTGCATGTCGCCTGTTCCAAGGACATCAATCCCTTTCAGTCTCGCATTTTTCTCAAGAAGGCCAATTGTAGTATTAGTGCTGCAAGCTCTTGCATATTTCCCATGTATGTGAAAGTCGCCTATTAGCATGATAAGAAAGAAGAAAGTGTTTTCTATATAAAGCTAATCAAAAAGCCGCGTTCCTTATGGTCACTGGCGTGCTTATCGCCTGCCTGTATACATACCTGGCTTTTATCAGGAGTATGTCAGCAAATGTCGCTTCCTGCAATCCTGAAGTGTCTATTTCGCATGTGACTGTCTTTATCCCGTTGACCAGCCTCACTTCCCCTGTTGACGCGTCTATGAATCTCCTGCAGTTTATCGGGAACTTGCTTGTAGGGCTTGACAGCTCCACTACTACGACGTTCTCGTTGATGTCATTTGATGTGCACACGTCTATGAATGTTCCTGGCTTGTATACTTTCCCAGGCCCTTGGTTCATTATGTCGAATGTCACAGATAGTTTGTTCCCGCTGACAGGCCTCTGCCTTATCGATGTAATCTGTATCGGCCCTCCGGAATTCTCAAATTTTGATTGCGCATTGTCGACAGCGCAGTTGTCCTCGTCATTCTTCTGCAGCAGGTTCTTCTTCAGGCATAAGGATGATATCGCGCTTGTCTCATAATCATAGCATACATCCGCTCGTATTTCTGTGAAGAAATCAGCTGGCAAGTCCGGCTTGTATTTCGCTTCGCCGAAGTTCAGTTCCTCTATCGCTCCTGGCGTGGTTTGATCCCGCTCTTTCCTCGCCCTTTCCAGGTCGAAGTTGCTCTTTATGTTCAAGGTTGCCAGGTTGAATGCCTCCTTGCTTATTCCGCTCAAGGAAGCTATGATCTTTCCTGCTGGTATCGTGTATTCCCCGTTGTTGGTGAGGAGCATCGTTATGAAGAATGTCTGCTGCCCATCGTCAAGCACTTCAGCTGGCGGCTCTGTCCCTACAAATGCCAGTGTTATTCCCTCTGTTCCGCCTATGAACGCCTTTCCAGTTGTAGTGTCTTTATCATCTGTATTGGCGCAGCCTGCTAGAAAAAGTGCAAGTAATATTAGTATCGCTATTCTCTTCATCAAGGCATCCTCTTTTTATCTGAATATAGTCAAGCTTATTGTATTTAAATTTAACCCTTCAAGTTATGTCATTGCAGCGTGCTTGGATTCAATGAATCGGCCTTGACTTTGACTCCGACCACTTTTGCCAGCACCTTGTACTCGTAATCGAGGTGGAACTCAACGCTGTAATCCTCTTTCTTGTACAGGTCCGTCAATGATATTTCCGAGGTGCATGTCAGGCTCGCCTTCCCATTTTCAAGGTGCAGTGTCAGGGGCAATCCTCCTTGCCCTGTGTCCTCGCTCGCGTCGTTCTTCCTGCAGTCAAAAGCCATTCCCCCTGTAGGTGATGAGATGTCGAACTTGACTTCTTCATTGAGGCCTTCGCCTGTTGCGACTCCAGGCCCATTGTTTACTACATCGAAATCCATCGTTACCAGCACCCTTCCCCTGCCATCCCCGCTGAGCACGTGCCTGAATCCTTCGATTGTGATAGGGTTCCTAATGAAGCCCTCGCCTGTCCTCTTCGATGAGTATGTGCATGAGTCTGCAGGATCTTTCTGCACTTTCCTGTCTTCTGCGCAGAATTGCATGACAAGCCCTTC
>DATDVX010000075.1:0-3934 GCA_035289885.1 Candidatus Nanoarchaeia archaeon
ACTTTATTTTTTTCTTTTTTATCTATTATTTTCGTAAGATTTTCGGTTTTTCACCAGAAACCTTTTTATTCTTCATGTTTCTTTAGATTAATAAAATACGAAATACTTATATATCACTAAGTATACCTAAAGTATACCATGGAAATAACAACCATAAAACTCTACAAGAGCACAAAATCCGCATTGGATTCCTTTAGGCAGAAAAATGAAAGCTATGACGAGATAATAACCAAAATGGCTGCAGATCTTAAGAAAAAGAATCTGGACAAGGAACTTATTGAGGGCTATAAGAACATGGGCAAGGAAGATCTCAAACTTCTGAAGGAATGGGATATAACTTCCAAGGAAGTCGATTACTAAATGAGCGAAGTAAGAAGGGGCGAGATATGGCTTGTTGATTTTGATCCTGCCTTGGGACACGAAATGAAAAAAGCAAGGCCTGCAGTAATAATCCAGAACGACAAAGGTAATGCTTACAGCCCTATGACAATAATAGCCCCGATAACTTCGCAGAATATCGATAATGTTTATCCTTTTGAAGTCCTTTTGAATGAAATGAGCGGATTAGAGAAAACATCTAAGGTCCTTTTGAGCCACATAAGAGCAATAGACAAAATGAGGCTGATTAAAAAAATTTCCAAGGTTGGCGATGATGATATCGGCAAGATAAATGATGCAATAAAAATAAGCTTAGGCCTAGCTTAGTTATCTGCTTATTTTTACGTCAATTCTTTTGCAATATTTACTTAATTTGCATTTCGAGCACCAAGGGCTTACCGGCACGCAGATATTCTGTCCATAAGAGACTAAATAATCATTTATCTCAATCCAGTTCTTCTCTGGCAATAATTTCCTCAAAGCGAATTCAGTTTCGTGCGGATTTTTCGTTTTCACCAATCCAAACCTGTTTGACAAACGGTGAACGTGCGTGTCGACGCATATCGAAGGAATTCCATATCCCAACCCGACAACTAGATTGGCAGTTTTCCTCCCAACGCCATGTAATTTCAACAATTCATCGATGGAATCAGGAACCTTGCTGTTGTATTCTTCAACCAGGACTTTAGAGATGTCTTTGATTCTTTTAGCTTTCGTATGATAAAATCCGACAGGATATATCAGCTTCTCGATTATATTGACGTTCAATCTTGATAATTTCTCAGGCGTATCAGCAACTTCAAACAATTTTCTAGATGCGACAGCAGTCACCGCGTCTTTCGTCCTCAGGCTCAATAAGCAGGATATCAGGACTTTGAAAGGGCTTTTCTCTTTCGAGACTTCAGTGACAACAGGATTGCTGAATTTCCTGCATTCTTTTTTCAGGATTCCAACAATATCGCTTATCTGTACCATCTTCTCAGCATCCTTCCCAATTCGATTTTTGTAGTGGTTCCATTACCGCGCTCTTTAAGGTCTCCATCTTTATATAGGTAGAAATGAGGTCCCGCTCCATCCACGCCATATTCTCTAGCAACATCTCTCATCTCGCGCATGTCGACATGCAGGACATTGACTTCCAGTCTGTCAGCGATCCCATCAACCAGCCTCAGTGCTTTTCCAGGGCTTTCAGAGAAGACAACGAGATTTTTTCCTTCTGAATTGGCGTGCCTGTCCAATTGCGAAAGAGACTTTATCCTTATCATTTACCCCGATATAATCAGGATTCAAGCTTTCTTTTAAATGTTCCTTTTCGTAGTGAGTATTACAACATAATCTTTTAAGTGTAATTAGCAAAATACTTCACAATCTAGCGCAGCCAGCGGTTTGCTCTTCTTAACCACTTCAAAATGGTAAGATTTATATATTCTCGCCAAGCCTAGCTTCTCTATGGATTTCAACACAGGCTCAATTCCGATTATAGACGTGAAAGGCATAGGCCTAGGTTACACAAAGATACTCAATAGGTTCGGCATAGAGACCACAGGCGATTTTCTTAAAAGGACCCAATACCCTGTCTCAAGGAAGAAGCTTTCCAAGAAGACAGGCATAGAAGAGAAGCGAATCATGAAGTGGGCTTCAATCTGCGACTTGATAAGGATCGAGGGCATTGCAGAGACATGGTCTGAGCTTCTTATAGAGCTTGGGATAAACTCTGTGCAGGAGCTTGCTTCCGAAGATTTCACGAACATGTGGAACAGGATAGACCGCCATGAGATAAGGAAAGGCGACATGGTCAAGAAGAAGCCGACAAAAGAGCAGGTGAAGAAATGGCTTGAAGACGCTAACAACCTCCAGCCTATATTGTTCTTTGAGGCGCCATCTCAGCCAGTTCAAAAAGTTAAGGAAACTCCTAAGGAAATTGAAAAGCCGGTCATAAACCTGATTTCACAGCCTAAAGAAGTGAAGTACAGGCCAGACCAGATATCAATAGCAAAGCCGGTTGTCAAGCCTGTTCCAAAAGAGAATTCTAATGCAGTCAATCACGTTGGTCCGTTCGAGAAGTCAGTTATATTGATTTCCGGAATAATCCTTCTTGTCATGCTTATAATGTATGCAGCAGTCATATTGAACCCTGCTTGGGCCTGAATTTATACGCACAATTGATTTTTTGCCCGTAAATCTTCCGGGAAATTCTCAGATACTCACTTTAAAAGAACTGTCTTATACATGAGTTATGAAAGCATTAAAATACCTTACATTGTGCGCAGGCTTGGCATTAACAGCTTGCAATAAAAGAGAACAGACGAAGATAGAGGATTTAGCGACAGGACTACCGACACTAAGCGAAGAAGACAAAAAGTATCTTGGCGGATTTGAGGATAATCAGCCTATCAAGCGTAGGCTCATCTATGTCTATCTTCCTGAAGCACCATGCTACAGGAGATTTATCCTGCCAAAGGACATCTCTGATAGGATTATTGACCTAGCTTCTTCAGAGACCTCTGCGCTGAAGCTCGGCAGTGCATTTGACAATCAATCGCTGCTTGAGCGGAATGCCGGAGCTATTGACAATGATGTTGAAGACGTCAAAAAGTATGTTGAAAAAAAGCTTCAAAAGAGGTGATGGCAAAATGTTGACAAAGAAAACTGTTTTAGGGATCTTCCTTGGTCCGGTTGGGTTTTTGCTAGGGATGCGCATCAACGATAACTTGTTCAATGACCCGCGTTACAAGGTGGAAAGATGGCATGGTCGGGCGCATCTGATAGACACTGCGCTGGAAAAGGACATCCCGATACCAGATAATTTTGCCGACCTGATACAGCGGGACAGTCTCTACTTGATTGAGAGGGATGCAAGCGGGCATTATGTGGTTGGCAGGCTTACCAACGACCGATTCCAGATACCCAAAGACTTCAACCTGTATAAAGAGGCGTTTAAGTTGGATGCTTACAAGCGCAGGTAAACCAAACCTATTTAAGTTTATTTGTTGTTGTCTATATAATGCTAATCGAGGAATTCAAGTTCGGCTCGTTCAGGATCGACGGAAAGACATATTTGAGTGATATCAAGATCATCGACAACAGGATAAAGTACTGGGCAGGCCGCACGAGGTATGACATTGAATTATCGCAGCTGAAAGACCTGCTTATCCCGATGCCCGAATTGGTTATTATCGGTACAGGCGCTGCCGGCTTGATGAAAGTTCCTATCGATGTCAAGATGTTCTTCATGAACAACCGCATCCCTATAATAATCGAGAAGACTGACGCTGCATGCAAGGAGTTCAACAAGGCCATGAAAGCCGGGAAGAAGGTCCATGCATTGCTGGTTTCTACATGTTGAAAATGGAAGATATTGATGATTTGAATCTTAAGGCTTATGCTGCGATGCTAGACAAGTTTGAGAACGTTGAGCAGCGTCCTTTTTACATCAAAGTTATGAATCTTATTGGAAAATATTCTCCATTGTTGCATGGGAAAACAGTGTTGGATATAGGTTCTGCATCAGGCGCGTTTGCATTGCTCTTGAAAAACCTCGGGTTCGATGTTCTTT
>DATDVX010000076.1:0-10275 GCA_035289885.1 Candidatus Nanoarchaeia archaeon
AGGGATTTCACAGGATTGAAACCTTCAGAACGATTACCTGATTTGATAAAATATCGGTCAAGAAAAGCCAAGCTAGGAATTGCAGCATTACTTGTCACATCTTCTATAGCCTTGACTGCAGGCATATATTCACTAGCGTCTTCAATGCATAAACCTGATTCACTGGAACAACGCATCGAAAAACATTAAAGAAAGCTTTAAAAAGGGTAATATTGGCATTCTAAAACAAGTTGAATGTGGGTAGTAGCTTACCTGAACAACCTAAGATATTTCAAAATCAAATGGAAGCTCAAAAATGGGTTATATACAAGAGATAAGGGAAACCTGGAACAACAGGGATGATTCTCCTGAATTGAAAGCTATCTGGCATCAGAGATTGATTGACTGGAGAAAGGGCGAGGCTGTGGTAAGGGTTGACCATCCTGTAAGATTGGACAGGGCTCGTTCTGTGGGCTTCAAGGCAAAAGAAGGATATATTGTCGTTAGAGTGAGGTTGCCTAGAGGCGGAAGATTAAGAAAGAAGTTCAAGGGCGGTAGGAAACCTACAAAGATGAGGAGAAAACTCATTTTAGACATGAGCTACCAGACTGTCGCTGAAAGAAGGGCGAACAAAAGATATCTCAATTGCGAAGTTCTTAATTCATATTTCCTGGCACAAGACGGGAAGCACTATTGGTATGAGGTAATTTTAGTTGATCGAGTGCAGGTCTCAAAATATCCTGGAATGGAATGGCTTGCTGACGACTCGAACAAGGGAAGGATATACAGAGGGCTTACAATGTCCGCGAGGAAGACCCGAGGATTGACACGAAAAGGCAAGGGCGCAGAGAAGCTAAGGCCAAGTCGAAGATCCAACTGGCTGAGACGAGGCAAGCAGAAGTATGTCTTTGCCACGAAAAGGCACTAAACATTTTTAATTTTTTAACATACATTTCTTCCGTGTTTCATGAGGTATTTCTGGTGGTAATCTTCTGCCTTGTAGAATTCGGTTGCAGGAAGGAGTTCAGTGACTATTTTCTTCGCAGAGCTTTTTTGCTGTTGAACTTTTGACTTTGCGGCAGATGACTTTTGCTTATCATCATGATAAAAAATGACTGACTTGTATTGCGTTCCTATGTCCGGGCCTTGCCTATTGGATTGAGTAGAATCGTGCATACCCCAAAATACCTCAAGCAATCTACCATAAGAAACAACTTCCGGATCGAACTCAACTTGGCAGACTTCAACATGACCTGTTGAATCAGTGCAGACATCCTCGTAAGAAGGATTTTTCATCTTCCCGCCCATATAGCCAACAGCAGTCTTTGAAACGCCTTTCAAGTTCCTGAATGACTCCTCGACATGCCAGAAACAACCTGCTCCGAAGGTTGCAGTTTCAATCATTTCTTCTCCTTGAAATCTAATGCCAATGAATTTATACAGAATCTTTCTCCAGTCGGCTTAGGACCATCATCAAAGACATGCCCCAGATGACCGCCGCATTTTTTGCAGACAACTTCAATCCTGTGCATTCCATGGCTGTTATCTTCAACGAATTCAACAGCGTCTTTTTTCGCCTTGTAAAAGCTCGGCCAGCCGCAATGGGAATCGAATTTAGCATCTGAACCGAACAATTGGTTTCCGCAGCCAGCGCAAACATACATTCCTCTCTCATCAAACTTGACATACTTGCCAGTGAATGGAACTTCCGTGGCTTTTTCCCTCAGGACTTTGTATTGCTCAGGAGAAAGCTGCTTTTTCCACTCTTTTTCGGACTTTACTGTCTTTTGCATATTTGGCAACCACCTACCCACTCAGAACAGAGATGTAAACTTTTAAACCTTGCCAAAACCTGAGTTAACTTTATAAATGATGTTCCCTTCTTCCTTAAATGGCATTAATAAAAAGGCTAAATGAGCTAAGGGAACTACTTGTATCAGCTGAAAATCCTTTGTTCTTCTTCGATGATGATCCTGATGGCTTAGGGGCTTATTTATTGCTGAGGAAGAAAGCAGGGAAAGGTCATGGGATTGCATTGAAGAAAGGACCTGGCCTGGAATCCATGATATTAAGGAAGATAATGGAGCTGAACCCTGATAGGGTATTTTTCCTGGATGTCGCTGTGATAGAACAGGATCTGCTTGACAAGATAAGAGTGCCTGTTGCATGGCTTGATCATCATCCTTTGGTCAAGAGAGAGAAGGTGCATTACTTCAATCCCAGGGCAGATGATCCAAAAGACACCAGATGCACGACTTACTGGGCATACCAGGTTGCTGAACAGAAGGAAAATGAGTGGATTGCAGCTGTTGGAATAATTTCCGACTGGCAGATACCTGAATTCCTGGATAAGTTCGAGTTCAAAGATCTGGTCGGAAAGCCGAAAGCTCCGGGAGAGGCTTATTTCGAGTCAGAGTACGGGAAACTTGTGAAAGTATTTGCTTTCCTGTTGAAAGGAAGGACATCAGACGTGAAGAAAAACATCAACATCCTGCTGAAAATAGAAAGCCCCCTGGAAATACTTAACCAGACGACCTCAAGAGGGAAATTCCTGTGGAAATACTTCGAGCAGTTCGATAAGGAATATTCAAGGATATACAAGAAGGCTTCTGCGACAGAAGAGGATGATGGAATACTTTTGTTCACATACCCGTCGAATGAAGAGACGAGCTTCACAAGCTTGTTATCCAATGAACTGATGCACAAGAAGGACGCTTCTGTAGTTATAGTCGCGAGAATAAAAGAAGACATGATGCTGATGAGCCTGAGGAGCAAGAAAGTCCCTATACTCCCGTTATTGCAGAAGGCCTTGAAAGAAGTAAGAGGTTATGGAGGCGGGCATGACTATTCCTGCGGCGCTGGAGTCAATAAAGATGATCTACCAACGCTTCTCAGGATAATAAGGGAAGGATTGAATAAAAAATAGCTTACTTGTACGCCTCGATAATCTTCTCTATTATCTTTGAAGTTGACAATCCCGGAACATCATCAAGCAAGACTATCTTTCCGTTGTTCTTCTCGACAACATCCTTCTCGATGCCCTTGTAGCCTGTCTTTGATTTCACGTGGATTGAAGGCCTGATGGCCTCCAGGATATTATTGGGAGTGGTCTCGTTGAAGATCGTGACGTAATCAACGCATTCCAATGCTGAAAGCATCTCTGCCCTTTGCTTTTCCGGGATTATTGGACGCTTGTCAGACTTGTACTGCTTGATTGAGCTGTCTGAGTTAAGGCACACTATCAGAACATCACCAAGATTTCTCGCGTGCTGCAGGCTTTCCAGGTGGCCAACGTGCATTATGTCGAAAGCGCCACATGTAGTAACGATAACCTTGCCTTTTTTTCTAAGAGATGAAGCGATTTCCGATATCTCTTCCCTGGATTTTACCTTTGTCATGAGAAAACGATTCTTGCATCCACTATATATGACTTTTTGTCATTGACAACCAAAGGGTTGATGTCCAATTCCTTGATGTTCTTGAAGTGCAAAGGCAATTTCGACACTGCGACAAGAAGGCTTTTCAGGTAATCCATGTTAGCAGGCTTCAAGCCCCTTGCTCCTTCCAATATCTTCTTGGATTTCAGGTCATTCAGCATGGAATCTGCATCTTCCAAAGTGATGGGGCAGACCCGAAATGCTATGTCCTTCAATATCTCAGTGTAAATGCCGCCCAAACCGAAAGCGATCGCATGGCCGAATGTAGAGTCTTCCTTCAAGCCAACAATCATTGAAGTTCCCTCTATGAATTCCTGGACAAGGACGCCTTCAAAACCATGGATTCTTGACAATTCGTTGAAAGAATGGATTACATCGCTCTCGCTCATCAAGTTCAACTTAACTCCATGGACATCTGACTTGTGGATGATATTCTTTGAAGCTATCTTCATGACAACAGGGAAGCCGACTATCCTCGCAGCTGAAACAGCCTCATCGGCAGTTGAAGCGTATTTCCTTCTTGCTGTCGGGAAACCGCGTTGCTCAAGAAAATTCTCAGCCTCTCTTTCAGTGAAGACATGCATAAACCTATTTTCTATTGGCAAAGTATTTAAACCTTATTCTTAGGACTGGGAATAATGGACAACTTCGAGAAACTGATGAAGGAAGCGTCAAGAATCCACGAGGATAACTTCGGGGATGAGACGTGGTTCGAGAAGTGCATTTTCTTAAGCTGGTACTGCGATTTGGACTGCAAGTTCTGCTATCGGCCAACGCAGAAGAGCGCGACGCCTGAAACCTCGAAGAAAAGTCTTTCCGCTATATTGGCAGAGGCAATGATAATCAAGAACTTGGGATGGAAGCTGCATTTCCTGACAAGCGGATATGGATCCTACAGCAGAGAAGGCTTTGTCGAGATAGCCAAGAAAGTCAAGGAAGTCAACAAGGAAAAAACATGGCTGAACCTGGGAGTGATGAGCAACAACACCTTGGAGAATTTCAGGGATTACATTGAAGGGGTTTTCGCATCGATTGAAACTGCCAACGAGGATGTGCAGAAAAAGGTCTGCCCGAAAAAACCAATGAAGCCTTATGTACACATGCTGAACAACCTGAAGAATTATGGGAAAGGGATGGCAATAGTAATTGGTTTGGGAGAGACATTAGATGACATACCGAAACTACACAAGCTAATCGAAGAAACGAAAATCGACAAGCTTAGCATGTACGCTTTGACTCCAATAAAAGGAACGGAATTCACCCACGGACCTGAAGAAAAATATTACGCTGAATGGATTGCAAGGACGAGGATAGCTTTCCCCAAGCTCGAGATTTCAGCCGGAACATGGGTCAACAGGGTGAAGAGCCTTTCTTTGGTATTGAGAGCAGGAGCGAACTCTGTGACGAAATTCCCGATGATAAAGATGTACAGATCACCTGAAACCCTGAAGATAAGGGAGCAGATGGAAGAGGCTGGAAGGATTTTCAAGGGGAACATCTTTGATCTGCCTGACATTGACTGGGATGAGAATGTTGAAAGACTGAGTTTTGATGATAAATTGAAAAGCGATATAAAGGGGAAGATAAGCTCATACATCGGAGGGATGAAAGAAAGTGCTGAAAAGAATCCTCTTGTTCTTGCTGCTGGCGATTCCGCTAGCTGCTGCTCAAGCTGACGAGAACTACGAGCAGTACGACGGATTGTCGATGAAGGTAGTCATCGGCTCGAAGATTGACTTCTCATTGCGAAATCCTTCTGGATCTGTAAGGGACCTGAATGCAGAGCTGGCTTACTTGCCGCTGGATGATCCAAGGCAGAGCGTGAAAATCCTCGGAGTGGAGACAAACCCGAAAACAGACTACAGGATTGACGGGAGGAATTTGATAATAAACTGGGATAATCCTGGGAATGACTGGGCAAGCTATGAAATAACCGCGCAGGTTGACACGAAAAACGACTTCACAAAAATATCAAGGAAAGCAAGCTTCCCGGCAGATATAAACGGAAAAGAGCTTGAATACACCAAAGCATCGAAATACATTGACCTGAATTCTGACATCGAAGCATTGGCATTGAAACTATCGCAAGGGAAGGATGACTTGTGGGACGTGACCTTCACCATAGCGGAATGGACAAGGACTAACATAAAATATGACCTGAACACTCTGACTGCAGCTGCTGTGCAGCCGAGCTCATGGGTGCTGAAGAATAAAGAAGGCGTTTGCGACGAGATGACTAATTTATTCATATCGATGATGAGGAGCTTGGGCATACCTGCAAGATTCGTCTCTGGAGTCGTGTATAGCAACGCAGGAAACAACCCTGAATGGGGAGGGCATGGATGGGCTGAAGTTTATTTCCCCGGATACGGATGGGTTCCGTTTGACGTGACTTTCGGTCAGTACGGGTGGCTTGATCCGAGCCATATAAAACTTAAAGATGACATGGATTCTGGGACACCAAGTGCTACTTACACATGGAGCGCGGATGATGTTGACATTGAAGTAGGGCCATTGGACATAGAAACAAGCCTGATAGACGCTGAAGGAGAGAAGCAGAGCCCTGTAACTTTCTCTGTCGAACCGATGGCTTCAAGAGTGAAGTTCGGAAGCTATGTACCTATTGAAGTAAGCATAGAGAACCAAGAAGATTATTATGTGAGCGTGCCTTTCGTAGTTGTCACAGCTCCCGGGCTGGAAGAATCGAACCTGAAAACAATACTATTAAAGCCGAATGAAAGGGGAAAGCTTTTCTGGATAGTGAAGATACCTGATGGTTTGAACAATGACTATGTCTACACTGCGAAAATCGAAGTGAAAGACGGATTCGGGAACAAGGAAGGCTCATCAATAGAGTACAGCGCGACATATGAGCTGTTCAGCAAGGAGAAGGCTGAAAAACTAGTCAATTCCTTGACAAGGCAGGACACCAAGAACAGCTACAAGAGCCTTGATTTCTCCTGCAGGACATCTGGAGAGATATATTATGAAGGTGATGAGGCTATTGTCGAGTGCAGCCTGAAGAACAAGGGAAGCAAGATGATTGAATTTGAGGTCTGCCTGAAGATAGATTGCGAGAGCGTATCTCTCGGAAGCGGAGAGGAAACAATCTTGACCTTCAACTATGTGCTGAGCGAGGCAGGAAGGATAGTGGCAGTCGCTTCAAATGATGACTTCACCAACTACGCTTACCTTGACCTGAATGTGATAAGCGTCCCGAAGATCGAGATATCTGATGTAGCTCCATTGAAAGTCAATTACAATGAAATCGAGACATTCAAGTTCACGATAGAATCATCTGAGAAGATACAGGACGTTAAAATACAGATTGATTACGGCGGGATGGACCTCGGGGATCTTGAGGGGAAGCAAACGATAACTTTTGAATCGAATACGAAATACCTGCTGGATGGGTTGAACTTCAAGATAGACTACAAGGACATGGCCGGGAAATCCTACACTCACAATGAGAATGTCAAGCTTGAAGTGATGAACACGCCGTGGTACGCAAAGATATTATTCAGAATATTCAGGCTGTTTCAGTAATACCTGGAGAAATAAACATTGACTTTTGCTTCTTTTCCGCAGTTGATGCACTTGCTGCCTTTCTTGGCAAGCTCATTGTCAAATGGGATGCACCTTGATTTCACGCCTTCAATCTTAGCGCGCATGGAATCCTCGCACTTGATGTCGTTGCAGAAAGTTGCCAGCGAAAGCTTGCCTGCCTTGGCTGATTTCTCCAATTCCTTGAGATCAGAAACATTTACCATGCTTGACTGAAGAGCCTTCAATGCCTTGTCATACAATCGTGAATGCATGGATTGAAGCTCTTTCCTGATGAATTCCCTAGCTTTTGAGATGTCAACCTTGTGCTTCTCGCCATTGTCGCGGCAAACAATCACGACTTTCCCTTCCTTCAGATCTTTAGGACCAAGCTCTATCCTCAATGGAACGCCGTTCAATTCATGCTCGTTGAATTTCCAGCCCGGAGTGTAATCAGTCCTATCATCAAGGATAGGGTTGAACTCCTCCAAAGAATCTTTCAGCTTTGAGCATTCCTTCAAGACCTTATCTTTCGTGTCATCGAACAGGATAGGCACTATCACAAGCTTGTTCTTCGCAACATTCGGAGGAAGGACCAGCCCCTTGTTGTCGGAGTGGAGCATCACCATCGTGCCAATCAACCTGGTTGAAACGCCCCAGGAATTCTGCCATGGCATGTGGTCTTTCTCGTCCTTGCCCAAGAATTTTATACCGAAGGATTTCGCGAAGCCTTGTGTAAGATTGTGAGATGTACCTGCTTGGATAGCCTTTCCATCAGGCATGAACGCTTCTATCGTATAAGTAGTTTCAGCGCCCGGAAACTTCTCCTTTTCTGTCTTTTTTCCATGGAGCAGAGGTATTGCCAGGAGATCTTTGCATAAGTCAATGTATTCCTGAAGATAAATGAGAGTCTCCTTCTCGCATTCTTCCTTTGTCTCGTAAGCGCAATGGCCTTCCTGCCACAGGAATTCACGGGAACGGATGAACAATTTAGTTGCCTCTGTTTCCCAGCGCACAACATTGCACCATTGGTTGACCTTGAAAGGCAAGTCGCGCCATGACCTTATCCATCTTGAAAAGCAGTCATAGATTATCGTCTCGGATGTAGGCCTTATTGCCAGCCTTTCCTGGCCAGGATCCTTGTTGGCTATCCACGCGACTTCAGGGGCGAAGCCTTTCGCGTGCTCTGCCTCCTTCTTGAAGAATGACTCAGGGATGAACAGAGGAAAGTAGGCGTTCTTGACATTATAATGCTTCAATCTCTGATTAAAATAGTCCTGGATTGCTTCCCATATGGAATAACCTGCAGGCTTGATAACCATGCAGCCCTTGACGCTGGAATACTCTGCCAAATTAGACTTCAGGCATACTTGCTGGTACCATTCCGCTATGTCCTTTTCCTTGGCAACAGTGATGCCCTTGGATTCCTCTTTTGGCATTTGATAGACTAAAGGTGGATATTATAAAAGGCTTTTGGTAAAGAAATTTACAGAAGGCTTTTGATCTCGTGCTAAAAAAGCCTACAACCTTTTCTCTAATGACTTCTAGAAAGCAATCTCGTTATCTCTTCCCATGAGAACACACGTCTGACTCCATGCGGAAGCTCAGCTTGATTCCATGGCCTATCTGGCAGAAGAACATGCCTTCCAGGCCTGGCGCATTCTAAAGCGTATTCGAGGCCATCATCCACATAGACATCAACGCCCAGGTTGTTGCAAACCTTGGCTTTCGCTCCAGATCCATTGTCATGGTTGTAGTTCGTGAGGTATAGACCTGAAAATCTTCTAGGGAAATGCTCCATGAGCCATCTTCTTGTCTCTTCAGCCGCCTGATCATGCCTTCCAGTGATTACGAACAATTCATGATGCCTCCTAAGGACTCGTGTAGCTTCCTGGGAGCCTGGGATTGGCGGCATATCCCTGAAATTCGGGCTTTTGTAGAAGTCTAGAATCCGTTTAAGCTCTTCCTGCTTGCTTATCTGCAAAGTCCTGTGCATCTGGAATTCCCTGAAATCAGATGGCTTGTAGAAAGTCCTGTACTTTCCATTGTGATAAGCCAGGAAAGATTCCGCAAATGATCCCAATACCTCGTCCAAGTCAACGCCTATTCTCATTCAAATCTTGGTGGTGAGGCAGGGGTATAAAAATATTTCCAAAATCCAGACTAGCTTTCTACCCTGAGCAGTTTGTTCAGGTAACCTATGATGTAACGCCAGATCAATCCGTAAACCAAAGGTATTACAACAAGATAAGCGTACTTTATGTTTCCGACCTGGTTGAAGAGCAACCCGGGCAAGTCCAACCTGAAGATGCCTATAGCTGCGAGTATCAAACCCAGAACAATCCCTGAAATCCACAACCGCAAAGACTTGTTCTTCCCCAATATAGGCCTGAACATGCTGAAGCAAAGGACGTTCCACAAGCCGAACATCAATGGGAAAAGGATTGGCATGAACTGCATGGGAAGGCTTCTGACAGGACCGATGTCAAAGCTGTAAAGGACAGCATAAACAATCGGCAATAATGTCGCAGGGAAAGCAAGCCCAGCGATGAACGCCCTCAGATATTTCATGGGCAAAAGTTATTATTCCTCCTCTTATATATCTTACGCTAAATTTGGCTTTGCACATTAATTCTTTCATAGTGTATTCTCGGATGTATATTTTGAAAACAATACCCAGACGCGGCTTACATGATTTATAAGCCTAAAATTGATATTTTTGTTGATGGAAAAGACCTTTAGGGCGTCTGTAATAGGCCTGACTAAAATCAAGAGAAAACTATTGGATTATGATTACGGCAATTACCAATGGTGGATGATGTTTGGTATCAATAACGGCATCTTGAGCGCTTTCAGGGCGTTTAAGGGGTACAAGCAGGAAAGGCTGACATATAAAGAGTATCCGTTGCCTTTGCAATCAAGGTTCATTAAGGACTGGTTCAGAACAAGAAAGACTAAGCTAACAAGTGAGCGGATAAAGATACCAAACAGCAGGAAAAAAGGCATTGGGCTATGGCTTCCTCTAAAGTTTCATCAGCCTATGCCAAAAGAATATACTTTGAAGGACTCGTTTTTGGTCAGAAAGAAGAATAAGTATTACATCCATTTCTGCATCGAGATTCCTGAGCCAGAGCCTTATTTCCCCAGGACCGTTATAGGAATTGATTGTGGGCTCAAGAATCCAGTGACGTTGGTTGATCTGGAATCAAGAAGCACATTATTTCTTGGTAAAGAATTGAAACGAACCAAGGGCAAATATTTTTACTTGCGAAGGAAGCTTGGAAAAGAAAAGAATCTGAAGATGATTAGAAAGATT
>DATDVX010000077.1:0-7047 GCA_035289885.1 Candidatus Nanoarchaeia archaeon
CGGCGAGGCTGTCAAGGAGATAAACGCAGGGAAGCCAGCTGTCCAGGCTCTTGATGAGATAGCCAGGCGTAATCCCTCTATGTTCTTCAGGCGGGCATTGTGGCAGATTGTCAATGGGCTGAAGACAGGAACAGACTTGACAGTGGTCATCAAGGACATCATAGATTCATTGGCAGAATCCCAGCTCACGCAGATAGAGAAATACGGGAGCCAGCTGAAGCCGATGGCTATGTTCTATTTATTGTTCGCAATCATCCTCCCTTCATTAGGAACAACATTCATAATCCTTCTTTCATCATTCATCGCAGTCTCGGACTTCGCCACGAAGATGATATTCGGCGGCTTGTTTGTCATGGTATTATTCTTCCAGTTCATGTTTTTGGGCATAATAAAGAACAGGAGGCCTTCACTGCTGAGCTAAAATGGAGATGGAATATAGAGTTTACTCAAAATTGTACCCAAGAAAGCTCAGGGAGAGCTATTTCAGGATCTTAGGATACACCAACCTCAAGGTGCAGCCTGACAAGTTCATCGGGTTCGTTTTCCTGATGGGATTGGGTTTCGGCTTGCTGTTCGCGTTCAACACCGCGATATTCATTAAGCTGCCTGTGGTAGTGCTTTGGCTCATTGGATTCCTGACGTTCGAGACCTGCACGTATGTCTGGCTCATGCTTAAGATAGATGCTAAGGCCAAAGCAATAGAGAAGGTTTTGCCTGATGTTCTCCAGCTGATGTCATCCAACCTGAAGGCTGGATTGACAATTGATGCAGCTCTCATGCAGGCTGCGAGGCCTGAGTTCGGCCTTTTCCAGTTTGAATTGAACCGCGTCGGCCAGGAGATAACAATAGGAAAGGAAGTAGGCTCTGCATTGCTTGACATGACAACTAGGATTGCTTCAGAGAAGTTGAAGAAATCCATGCTGTTGATTGTCCAGGGATTGAAAGCAGGTGGAAAATTATCTGAGCTGCTTGACCAGACAGCTAGGAACTTGAGGAACAAGGAATCTCTGGACGAGAAGATACGCTCAAACGTGATGTCCTATGTCATCTTCATATTTGCGTCAGTTTCTTTTGGAACGCCTCTGCTCTTCGGCCTGAGCTCTTTCCTGATAGAGATATTGAAGAAAATAATAGCGCAGGTAGAGATCCCTGACAGCGCAACTGCGAATGTCCCGATAAACATCACTCCTGTAAGCATAGACCCCCATTTCATAGTCGTGTATTCTATAGTGTCCATAATGATGTCTTCCATAATGGGATCTTTGGTTATGGGCCTAATCATGAAAGGCAAGGAGAAGTATGGCTTCCGCTATATCCCTATACTCCTGCTTGTGACTATTTCGATATTTTTCCTTATACGCAAGGGCCTTGACCTGATGCTTGGCGGCTTGTTCACATTTTAGCAAACTATATATAAGAAAAAAGAGGAAAGGATAGTCTATGAATGTAACTAGATTGAAGCGTGTTTCCACTGGTATCCCTGAATTGGACAAGATGACCGAGGGCGGTTTCCGCGAGGCTACTGCAAACCTTGTGGCTGGACGAGCTGGCTCCGGCAAGACTATCTTCTGCTTCCATTTCCTTATGGCTGGCCTGAAGAATGGCGAGAATGTCATGTACCTGACATTCGAGGAGGACAAGGAGAAGCTGTATGATGACCTGTCTGTCTTCGGATGGGATCTTGAGAAGTATGAGCGAGAAGGCAAGTTCGTTTTCCTGAGATACACGCCTGAGCAGGTCAAGAAGGTCCTGACTGAGGGTGGTGGTGTCATCGAGTCCATTGTTATAAAGCACAACATCAAGCGGATGGTCATCGATTCAATCTCGAGCTTCAGCCTGCTCTACAAGGACGAGCTTTCCAAGAAAGAGGCTGCTCTGTCTCTTTTCCAGATGATAGGAAACTGGGGCTGCACAGCGCTTCTTACCGCGCAGGATTCCCAGAGGGAGGAAGATAACATCACTTCAGCGCTTGAATTCGAGGTTGACAGCATAATCTTCCTTTATAATGTTAAAATAGGGACTGCAAGGAAGCGCGCCATGGAAATCCTCAAGATGCGCGGCACTAACCATCCGCAGAGCATCTACAGGTTTGATATAACCACCAAAGGCGTGTCCATTCATACTGAAGAAGCCATCGCTTTCTAGCTTTTTAATTTTGAAAAACTTTATAAATAACCTGTTTGACTTTTCTTTTATGTCAGCAGACGACGAGGATTCATTCGAAGAGACTTCTTCAAAAGACGACGGGAAAGAGGACATATACGAGGAAGAAGGCATGGAGGAGCTTGAGGAGGATGACGAGATCTCTCCTGAAGAGGAAGCCTTCATGAAGGGCTATTCTGAGTCCGAGGAAAAGGAGAAGGAATTGGAGCTTACCGAGGACGAAGAGCACAAGCCTGCTGAAAAAGCCGAGAACCCTGAAGAAGAGCCTTCCGAAGGCGAGCCTGAAAAAGAGGCCGAGAAAGAAGAAGAATAAAAATTTCTTTTATTTTTTTAAATTATTTGATTGATTCATACCTTCGGATTACAAAGAAATAGAAATTTCTGACGACGAATAAAGCTTATTTTTTATAGCGCCTTATCCTTGAGAATAAATAATTGATTCCTTTTAGAAAAAGGTCATCTTTGCATATGATTTCAGCAACAGAAACAGCCATTAACGGAGCAATAAGAAAGTATCCTGGATTTGGGAGTGTTGCCATGAAATAGATTCCGCAAATAGTAGTGCCTGCTATCCCGTTGGACCTGGCCATGCCTCGGTAGCCTTCTTCTGCCGCATCTTGTAATCTTTTCTCTAAATCGCTCATCTTATATCGAGATGATTACTTAGTTTAAAAAGATAATGTGCTTATCGCTTTCTAAGCAAGTACGCGCTTATCAAGAAGATTACTGCCATCAGGAAGTACAGCCCATAGTCAATTACGCCCTGAAGCATGCCGCTTACCTGCGTCAATCCGCTCAAGTACTGCGGAAGCAATACTCCGCCATAGAACAATGCGTATAGTAATGCGATGGCGTCTGCGACAAGCAACGCTACCATGAACGCAGTCACTCCGCTCCTGTTGTAGTGCCTCTCATATTCCCTTATGAAAGATACCATTACAAGTGTCACTGCTCCAAATATGAAAGCTAGTATGCTCAGGATGAAATAAATGCCTTCGATTATCATTTGAACGTTTCGCTCCTTATTGTTTTTTGAAGTATTCGGACTTTCTCCCTTTCCTTCTTGAGTTCCTTCTCTTTCTCGCCAAGCTCGTTCCTTAATGAATCTATCTCATTCAACCTGACCATCAGGTGATCCCTTTCTTTCTCGAACTTGGCCTCTCTCTTGCTGAAATCCTTGATCTTGTTTGCCAAAGCTGCCTTCTCGCTTTCAAGAGTGTCCTTCTCGTCCTCTATCCTGTCTTCCATGGCAGCAATCTCTTCTTTCTTCGATTTTATCTTCTCTTTCTGGCTCTCGAGCTTTCTCTTGGCGGAATCGACATCAGCTTTCAAGTCTTCCAGTTCCTGCGCTTTCCTTATGTCATTCGCCACCAGAGCCCTTTCCTTCTTGAGTTGTGATCGTTTCTCGTTTATCTCTTCCTGCATGCTGGCAAGCTTCTCAGCTTCCCTTGAATTCCTAATCTTCTCTGCATCGATGGCGTTCATCATGACCTGCACATGCCTTTCCCTGTCCTTAATCTCGGACTGCTTCTTGAGCATGTCGTCAGTTTCCTTCTTCAGGTCCATCTCGAAGCCATCGAGCTTTACGTGCTTGTTCCTCAATCGCCTTCTCTCAGCCTCGATTCCATCGCGTAGTTTCTTCTTGTAATCGTCTTCAAGCTTGTCCTCGAAGTCAAAGAGCTTCTGCTCCCTGTTCCTCAGCTCTTCAAGAACTTTCTTCTCCCTCAGCCTTATGTCAACAAGCAGTTGCGTTGCCTTGTTTTCCTTGGATATTGACCTTGCGCTTGCAAGTCTGGCTTTCCTGAAGTTGTCCTGTGACGCTTCTTCCAGGTCCTCGGCATTGGTTATCTTCTTCTTGAACAATGATTGAAGTTTTCTTGTTTTTGATATTTGAATCTTGAGCTTCTTCTTGGTTGGTTCAAGGTTAGAGTATTTCTTGTCTACCTTCGCTTCCCAGTCCTTCAGGCCTTCTTCCTTGTTGGTCAGCCTGGTCTCAAGCTTTTTGACTTCAGTTTCCTTCTTCTTTATCTCGCTCTCAGCTGCCCTCTTGTCAGCTTCGATCTCCTTCTTCTTGTCATTCATCTTCTGCAGGTAAGGGTCAAGAACTTGCTTTGCGAATTCCCACTTCATGACATCTTCCTCGTCCTCTGCGTATGAAGGCAGCACCCTTTCCTTTGGAGGTATGTCTTCAGGAGGCTCGATTATTGTCATTAGGTCGGCTTTCCTTGTTTCCCTGTAGAACAGGTAGTCAGATATGCTCAATATCATCGTTCCGAGCATTACCAGGACCATTACTGAAATTTCAATCAGCCTGGCTATTTCCATAGGGACGAATGTCAAGCTTCTCAGAAGAAGTATTAGTAAAAGCAAATAGCTTATTGTTATTACCCTTTCATTCTTGGCTTTCTCAGTGCCGTTTGTATGCCACAATACTGCTGCCAATAAGAATACGAATGCTGATACATATGCTTGAATGTTGAATAGTATGTCTGCCAATGCATATCCCCCTAGATACCACTATCTTATAATGGTAATTATTTGTAATCCACGAGTAGTATTTAAAGCTTTCTATCTGAAAAGCTCGATTGAAAAGCTTATATATTCTTTCGCTGCCTTAATCTCTGAAAAGATGGTTGATATGATTGCGAAAGACGACATCAAGGCTATGCCAAATAGCTATTCAATGGTGCTTAATGTCAAGCCTAGCGAGGAGCTTGGGTTCTACAGCATTATCGGTTCGATAGATAATCCATGCTTGCTGGTCAGTCTTGGAAGGCCAGCTTCCAACATCCATAGTATATTAAAGAGGCACAAGATAAGGCACCGCTCATTGCACATAATAGACGCTATCTCGATGGAGATCAATGAGCAGGAGAGAACGGAAAATTCAACTTATCTCCCGTCATCCAGGAATCTGAGCGACATAGCCTTGGAGATAGAAAAAAAGCTTTCACAGTTCCCTCCAGTAAAGAGAACATTGATATTCGATTCAATTTCAAAGCTTGCGAGATTCCACACGTCAGACACGTTGATGGGATTCCTTAAATTCCTTGACAACAGGCTGAAGGATCTAAACACTCAGGTCATATTCCTCGCAGACCACCAGTCAGCGCATCTCACGTCAAGGATGTCTTTTGTTGACAAGATTTCTTCTTTGTAATTCAGTTAGAAATATTAGATAACGGCTTTCTCTTACTCTTCCATGAAGTCATCCATCTTGAACTTGACTTCTGAATCGTCCTTTATGGTTCCCCGGTTTTTCAGGTATTCTTTTGCAAGTATGTAGAACAATAAACCTAGGCTCTTCTTTCCCTTGTTGTTGCACGGAACTACCAGATCAATGTAATTGCTTTCGTTATTCGTGTCGCACAATCCAATCACAGGCATCCCTATCCTGACAGCGTCCCTGACTGCGTTCTTGTCAGGCCATGGATCAGCTGCCAGCAAAATCTTTGCTTCCATGAACTCTTCCAGCTGAGGATTAGTAAGTATTCCAGGAGGGTATCTTCCAGGGAAAATCCTTATCCCAGTCGCTTTCCCGAAGGCCTTCACAGCTTTCCATCCGTTCTCCCTTCTGCATACGATTATTATGTCTTCAGGATTGTATTGTGACAGGAATTTAGCCGCAACTCCAATCCTCTCGTCTATCTTCTGCACGTTGAGGACTGCAAGGCCGTCGCTCCTTATCTTGTAGATGAAGTTCTCCATATACTTTGTCCTGAATTTGGTCCCTATGTGCAATCCGACCTTCAGGTACTCGTCCAAAGGAACTAGGTAAGTCTGTTCTGCCATGAGAGTGAATTTGCAAATAAGGGTTTATAAAGATTACGAATCCTTGAGCTGTAAAGTTAGCGACACCTATTTTGGTGCAAAAGACCTAATCGGGCACCGACAACTTTAAAAACTTCGGGTTCCTAATTTCTTTTATGAAGATTATGAAGGCATTTGATAAGAAGGTAGGCGATACGGAATACTACAAATACAGGATCAATTTGCCTAAAAAAATAGTTGAAGATTCTAAGTTAGTAGGAAAGGAAGTTAAAGTTAGACTAGAAAAAGGAAAGATAATCATTGAAAAAGAATAGACATTCTATACTTTATTAAGTTTCTTCTTATCAGAAACCAAGTCAGTTATTACACTTTTCCAACTCATCTAATCGGGCACCGAAAGATTAATATACTTCGGGTGCCGAATATATCGTATGCTTGAAATAAAATGCGTACACTGCGGAAGTCAAGACAATTATAAGAAAGGTTACCGCAAAACATTGTATCGAGGAAAAATACAGAAGTATTATTGCAAAAACTGCAAAAGATTCTTTACAAACAATGATGGCTTTTACAGAATGAGAAACAAGCCGGAAATAATCACGATGTCGATTGACATGTATGTTTCAAATTTGTCTAGTAGAAAGATGAGGAACCAACTAAAAAGGCATTTCGATCATAAGATCAGTCATGTTTCTATATTGGATTGGGTTAGAAGATACACTCTAAAAGTCCACAAATTCATCGAGAAGCAAGGCTATAATCTTGGCAACAGTTTTTATGCTGATGAAACCATGATAGATTGTGAAGGAAGAAAAGACAGATTTTGGTGTTGCCTTGATTGGGATACTCGTCTAATTACCGGGGTGCATTACAGCTTAGTTGCTAATCCTGTTGAAGCCCGGAAATTCCTAGAGAAAGCTATAGCCAAAGGAAAACCAAAATATATACAAACTGATGCAGGTATGTTTTACCCAAAGGCATTTAGGAAAAGGTTCTATTCAAACAAAATTGGTGGTTTAATGGTGGAACATAGAATACAAAATTACCAAACAACTAGGATTCACAATTACAGAATTGAAACCATCTTTATGAAAATAAAAGATAGGGTTCTCG
>DATDVX010000078.1:0-9765 GCA_035289885.1 Candidatus Nanoarchaeia archaeon
ATTACTCAGGTGGCATGGACCAAAAGATATTGCAGAGGCTAGGATTCAGCAAGAACCAGGCGAAGGTCTACATCACGCTCATAAACTCTGGCAGTGCGACTGCTGGTGAACTGGCTGTGAAGAGCATGGTGCACAGGTCTAATGTCTATGACGCGCTTGACCAGCTCGTCGAGCAAGGATTGGTTAGCTACATCTACAAGGGCTCGAAGAAAATATTCATGCCGAGCAACCCGGAAAATATAAAGGAGAACCTGAAGGAGAAGGAAAAGGCGCTCGATGAGATATTGCCGTTGCTGAAAGCGAAGTACATCTATGAAGAGAAAGCGCAGGCAAGAATATATGAAGGCTTGCAGGGCATAAGAACGATACTCAATGATTTCCTCAGGGAAAAAAAGGAAATCCTGGCTTTCGGCGTCGTGAAAGACACGCACAGAAGGATTGGGTCCATATCAGGGATATTCCATAAGCAAAGAATAAAAAACAAGATACCAATGAGGCACATACATGACGCCGAATCGAGAAACAGGATCGCATATCTCAACTCCATGCCTTACACAGAATCAAGATACATCGACCAGAAAGACAGCAGCCCTGCCACAACAACGATATGCGGAGACAAGGTTGCATTCTACATATGGCCAAGCAAGGCAAAGGCAGACCCTGAAAACAAGGAAGCGCTCTCGGTCGTGATAAAAAGCAAAGTCATGGCCGACTCATACAGAAGATACTTTGAGTTCTTGTGGAAGCAGGCTAAGAAATGAAATTATCTTTTGTGAAACTTTTCTTCGATGATCTTTGTCGTAAAAAATTGCTCCAGTTCAGGAACAGACGCTAAGACAACCTTATCGAGAAGAGCTTGTCGCATAGCTATAATGGCACGATACAACCTAGCTGAATCTTCTCTAGTGGTCCTGAGTGCTCTAACTTCATCCCCTGCAGAGGATTTCCTTCCGAGAAGAACCTGAGGGACGGTTGTCCTTGAAAATCTTGCAGGCACAGACAGGAAGACGCCATTTGGGAAGTCTCTCCTGATCTCATGTTGCAGGTTTTCCTCCAAGTTTATATAATTAAGAGGATTGACCCTTATCCCTGCAAAAACATCTTCATAACACTCAACTCCACGCAAAGCTAGCATGTGTCTTGTAAGAGCGCTTGCTGATTCTGATTGCAAAGATACGCCTTCATTTGTAGCACGTATGTAATGAGGCAATGCGATAGCTCTGGATAAAGCCTCTGTTAGCAACGCCCTGAAATCATCAATCTTGAAGAACGAAGCGTTGATTCCGTTGATTTCAGCAGTTTCCTGAATAGCTGCCAAGAGACCATATGAGTGCAACCCAACCATGTCAATTTGCAGGTCCTTAATAACGCCCAGAGCCGGATATTTCGCCGCAAGCTCTTCTTTGATGCTGTTTAAAACCCTTATATGGTCGATTGATGAATTAGTGCTTATCCTTCTCAAGCCTGTGGCAGCGTAAAAAGCAGTGGCCAATAATTCAGGAGGATTACTGTAAAACTCTACATGGCCATTGAAGTCTGTTCGCTGGACACTATCTGCCAGAGGTCTGACTACAGTTCTGCTATAATCTGACAGCAAGGCCAACCTGTTGCCAACGCCTTCCATCTTTGCATCGCCTGCAGCCACTAAAACTATTCCGGTGTTTTCCAGAACATCATCGATATCATCGCAGACAATAACTTCCAAGTCGGGATTTTTTGATTCTTGGCGATAACCTCGCACACCTTCCCGTATCAATTCGGCGTTTTTGCGTGTCCTGTTGAAAACATAGAGATATCTAAAGCCGAGTTCTGGAGTCCTCAACAAGCCACCCATGACAAAGTCTTTTATCGCGTTACCTGATCCTATTACGCCCAACCGGTTTCTCAAACTGAAGTTGCTTCCCAATATGCCCTCTAACTTTGAGAATAAATACTCGAAGTTTGTTTGAGTAGGAGGATTCCCGTGCGAATCAGGGAAATATGACGTATCAGAGACAACATCCATGAAGTTCGCCCTGAGGCGCTCGGCCAAGTCAGTTTGCGCATTCACAAGCAATACAGGAACATGATATGGCTTCAGGTCAGCAAGAATCCTGGAATAAAGCCTTCCCGTGTCCTGGCCTTCTTCATGATAACACCCCAGAACCAAGATGTCCGGAATCCTATCCCGAACCAATGGCACCAAATCATCGCTGATGCTCAGATACCTGAAGTCATCTGTGTTGAAAATAGAGATAGTGCCTGCAGGGCTTTCACCATTGGCATCAACAAGATGAGAATATTTGTCTTTGATGGCCTTAACTGCGGTAATAGGCAAGCCAACTACAAGAACATTGCGTCTCCTTAGATAGCCTTTTTCACTCTCAACCATTTTGCCCCCTAGATGCTATGGCTTTATTCGAATTTAGATTATAAATCTTTTGATTTTTAACTATTTGGAAGTAAGTGCAAATTCCAGAACTATTTATTACGCACACCTATATGAAGGACGAACTTGTTATTAAAATTATTGATTGAAGCAGAAAACAAGATACACCATACAAATACAAAATAAACTACGCCTTTCCTTGAGGCTTTTCAGATTCTGCCAAGTACTTTATGTACTTTATCACGTCATAGCTTTTTCCGCCGAACCGAAGCTTGTCATGCTCTACGCCCTCAAGCTCAAATCCAAGGCGACTGAGAAGCGAGCGGGTGACCTTATTCTCCGGTATGACATATGCATCCACTCTTGCGATTCCGAGTGTTGGCTGAGCATTACCCAATACCTCAATCTGCTTTTTCACAAGACTTGAGCCTACGCCCCTCCCTCGATAGCTCGGATGAACTGCGAAGGTTATCTCAATAGCATGCCCTAGGCGAGGATCCCTTGGCCTGCTGATGCTGCACAAGGCGATTATTTTCCGCTTTCCTGTAGTTTGATCTATGTCATAGAGAGCAGACATGCTATTAAACTCATCCTTCAAGAAAGCTTCCAGTTCATCTCTATCAGCATGGCAATACCGCACAAACTGACTATTCGGGTCGTTACTCAGGCTGAGCTCGTTCGCAAACGCAATTATCTCTTTGAGACTCCTTACCGGGCCGTATGCATATTGGCGGGTTTTTCTTCCTGGCTCATCGTGTTGATCTGGCATTAGCAACCCCTACATTCTTTTCGCTCTTGGAATAGTATATAAGTCTTTTTATTTGTAACCATTCTGAAGTTAATATACTTATGAACAATTGTGGCCATGCGGCCTAGGGCGCATGAGGCAAACTTACAAGCGAGAATCCTTAGTCTAGAGCAGGTGATTAATCGAAGCCGAGAAGTGGCAACATTTAAAAACCATTTTCCTATAAACTCTCGTATGATAAGGAGCCCGATTTGCACTGTAGTAGGTCACATAGACCATGGAAAGACCTCTTTGCTAGACAGGATAAGATCAACCAACGTGGCAAAAGGGGAAGCTGGCGGGATAACCCAGTGCATATCATGCGCGAAGATACCAATTGAGACGATAAAGAAGCTCTGCGGCTCACTGATACACAGCCTGAAATTCAAGCTTACAATACCGGGATTATTGTTCATAGACACTCCAGGACATGCTGCTTTCAACAACATGAGGAAGCGCGGCGGTAATCTAGCGGACATAGCGATCCTTGTGATTGATGTGAAAGAAGGAGTTAAGGACCAGACAAAGGAATGCATCGAGATCCTGAAGCAGTACAAGACGCCGTTCATCATAGCATTGAACAAAGTTGACACGATAGACGGATGGAGAGAGAAGGCTGCTGAGACATTGATACACAGCATAAAGCAGCAATCTGATTCAACCCAGCAGGAACTTGACCTGAAGCTCTACAACCTTGTTGGGGAACTGTCGAAATACGGGCTGAACAGCGAGAGATTTGACAGGGTCGAGGACTACACCAAGCAGGTTGCCATCGTGCCTGTTTCTGCCAAGACTGGAGAGGGAATACCAGAATTATTGATGGTGATGGTGGGGTTGGCGCAGAGATACCTGGAACAGAGTTTGCAGATTGAAACAAAAGGCGATGGAAAAGGGACTATACTTGAAGTCAAGGATGAGAAAGGCAAGGGGATAAGCCTCGACGTGATACTTTATGATGGCAGCCTGAAAGTCAATGACACAATAGTGCTTGGAACCACAAGCCAGCCGATAGTCGCGAAAGTTCGAGGAATTTTCGAGGAAGAGAACAGGAAGCTGAAGAGTGTGAAGGAAGCGCATGCTGCCGCCGGGATAAAGATAATCGCTCCAGGACTGGAAGGCGCTGTCGGCGGGATGCCATTGAAAGTGGCGAACAAGAATCTTGAGGAAGTTAAAGCTGAGATAAAGGAAGAGGTCGAGAATGTGCTGGTTGATGTTGATGGGGAAGGCGTTGTCATAAAAGCAGATACGATCGGAAGCCTGGAAGCATTGATTTACCTTTTGAAGCTCAAGGGAATCCAGATAAAGAAAGCGTCCATAGGGGAGATAACCAAGAAGGACCTTGCTGACGCGTCATCTGACAATGACCCGTTGAGGAAGGCGATACTCGGATTCAATGTGGCGAAAGTTGATTCGCATGATGTCAAAGTGATAACTCATAATATAATCTACAAGATAATCGATGACTTCGAGGCGTGGAAGGATGCTGAGTCGAAGAAGCTTGAAGCCAAGGAGCTTGACAAGATAACAAAGCCAGCGAAACTGAAGATACTGCGTGGCTATGTGTTCAGGCAGAACAACCCCGCTGTAGTCGGAGTGGCGGTGCTTGCAGGAGAGGTTCATGTGAATTCTCCTCTGATAAAAGAGAATGGGAACAAGGCTGGGTATGTGAAGAGCATCCAGGAAGAGAAAGAAAATTTATCTGTCGCGGGGAAAGGGAAGGAAGTCGCGATATCAATACCTGAAGTCACTGTCGGCAGGCAGATAAAAGAGGATGACATACTGTATGTTGATCTGAGCGAGCAGGAATTCATGAAGCTGAAGAAACTCAAGAAGTGGCTTAAGCCCGACGCAATCGAAGTGATGAAGGAGCTGGCTGAGATAAAGAGGAAAGAGAGCCAGATGTGGGGCGTCTGATGGCAAAAGCTAAAAACAAATACAAAATTCCGATTGAGTTAAATAAAATAATTCACTGGCATAAAAAAGCATCTCCTGCGCATGTAGGAAAATTAAAACATTCTCTCGATTTTATTGTTCCGGAAGGCACGGCAATCTATGCAGCTTTAGATGGAAAAGTTGTTTTTGTTAAACAAAACTCGAATCAAGGTGGCAATTCAAAAAAATATTGGCTAATGGGAAATAGAATAGTGATCAAACATAAAAATAAAGAGTATACCGCGTATGAGCATTTAAAATATAAAGGTTCTAAAGTTAAAAGAGGGCAAATAGTAGCTAAAGGACGGCTTATAGGATACAGCGGAAATACTGGCTTTAGCAATAGGCCACATTTGCATTTTGAAGTTTTTACAAATCCGGATTCTGATGAAGCTGAAGGGGAAACATTGCAAATCTCGTTCGGCATACCTAGGATTGGGCGATGTAAACATGACGAATAAATTCTTACCACAACCTTTATAAATCGTTTATTTTGAATTAACTTCTTATGGTAGAAATAAAGTGCGTAATCAACGACGTGAAGGAAGGAAAGTCCTACAATAAGGTCTCGCCAGACTCAAATTTCACAGGAAGAAAAATCGGAGACAAGATGCCTGGTGACCTGATGGGTTTCGAGGGATATGAATTCCAGATAACAGGCGGAAGCGATTTAGCAGGATTCCCTATGAGAAAGGACATAGACGGCATGGGAAGGAAGAAGCCATTGATAAGGGCCAGCACAGGCTCAAGAGAGAAGGATGTTGCACTGAGAAAGACTGTTGTCGGCAATACTGTCGGAGCCAACACAGCGCAGGTAAACCTAAAGATCACAAAGTATGGCGCAAAGGCTGCTGCTGAATGCGCTGGGCCACAAGAGAAGAAGGCCGAGTAATTCTAAGGGATGATTTGAGATGAACAGTGATAAGTTATTTGAGGAATTTCTGCAATTAAACGACCTTTCGATGAGAGGAGACTTCAGGAACCACACAATAAGGTACACTGGGTTCGATTATGATAACATGACGCAGGAAGCCTTCATGAGGACCATAGATTTTGCAGGCTATGTGGACGGAAGGATGGGGCACAGGCCAATGTATGAGCATGGAGTTGCTACAGGGATTCCGCTTGATGCGATAATAGAGGCAGGAACCATGGATGAAGAGCAGAGGAAAAAGATACTCGCGGCATTCGGGAACATGCCTGCCAAGAGATACGAAGCGCAATACGTGCTCGGAAGACAGCAGAGGATGCTTGCACCGAGACGCCGAGGATAGATTTTTATTGCTTAGCCTTCTTTCAATACCATGAAGGTTATTGTTTCCTTGACGCCACCAATCTTGGTGAGCTGGTAAGTGATGAACTGGTTCAGGTCATCTATATTCTTGAACAGCGCGTGGATTATGGCGTCATACTGGCCGGTCAGGTAATCAACGCTCCTTACCTGCGGGAATTTCATTATGACAGAAGCCAAGTCATTCTGCGTACCGACGCGCTTGAAAAGATGCTTGAACTCAAGCTTCAGAAGGATGTAAGCCGAGAGATTCAGCCCGACTTTCTTGTTATCCACCTCTATAGTGAACCTTTTTATGACGCCTTCGTTGACCAATTTCTTTATCCGATTATGAACTGTCGTGACCGGAAGAAAAATTTTCTTTGCAATACGCCTAGTACTGAGGTTGCTGTCCTCTGTGAGGGCTGATATGATCTTTAAGTCGTTCTCATCCAGTTTCATATTTGGAACAAGCGTTCCATAAATATATAAATATTGTGGTTTTTTTGTAAAAAATACAGATTTAAGAGGAATACCTATTTAAATAAGGTCACCTTACATTTAGCAAAGCAAAGTTGGGGGGTCTAAGATGATCAAGCTAGTCGACAAGGACGGGGCTATCGTCGAGAGATCAATTAAGCTGCTCAAGAAGGAAGACCATAGCCTGAGTGCTGAAGAGAAGGAAGCGATAAAAGCGGCTTACTTGAAGGCTATTGAAAGCATAAAAGAGTAATGGGGGGTTAAGATGGCACAGATGGAAGTATGGAGTAGAGTTTCTAGACGAGACGGAATAGATGTGATGGCTATTGCAGAAGGGCTCGACATGGTACGAAAGAGTCTGCCACGAGAGCCAGTGCGGATGAGCAGGGAAGATGACTTACGCATGCGACAACTGTTCGGATCTCCGGATTATACTGCAGTGTACGGGATGTTCGCACGTTACACTGACAGGCCTGCAGTACCCTGTAATGAGATTGTAAGACCGGCAGCAAGATACTGCGGCGGCGAAGTCGCGTTTGATCTTTGGCCGAGAGATAGAGTCTAGGCAACAGCAGCTATTATTTTTCAGGATTGCAAAGAAATTCAATAATCGGGATAGCATGAAAAAGACAAAAACAAACCGGAGTGGTATGATGCACGAACATGTGGCTATGCAAATTCAGATTAAGGGATAGTGCTTGTCCTTTCAGTAGCAGGACCCAGCAGTTCCATCTGTATTGCTACCAATATCCGTTGCGCGCATATAAAAAACAAAATCGTTGGTTCTATATCTCTTCAAACATCCTCTTCGGCGAGGAAAAAAACAAACAAGACTTCATAGATGACATAAAGAAAGACAAGAGGATCATAGACATAAAAGTTGACGGGAATTTCCTGATAACCACTGTCTCAGGCAGGTACGAGGAGTGGATAAAGCATTTCTACAACCAGTCGCTAGTGTTCGCCAAGCCTGTCGTGAACGCTCCTGATGGCAATGAGGTCTGGGAGATCTGCTCTTTTGACAGGGAAGTGCTGACGAACATATACAGCATAGCCAGAGAAAAAGTCGGCGCTGTCCTCCTGAACATGAAGGAGATGAAGCCTGTGTCGCTGTTCGTGCCGAAGATAATGCCGGACCTGACTGACCAGCAGAGGAAGGCGTTCGAGATCGCGATGAAACAGGGGTACTACTCCTTCCCGAGAAAGATAAACCTCGATGAACTATCGCGGTTCATGAGCGTGTCCAGGCCGACATACCAGGAGCACCTGAGGAAAGCAGAGATAAAATTAATCGAGTTCATGCATGAGATGATTCCATAGAGTCCCTTCGTTCGCAGGCCTTCTGATTATATTGAGCAACCCTTCCATCGAGGGGATGCATTTGACGGGTGAATTTAGTTATCCTTAGTCTTTCTTGTATGTTTTCCATGAGCTGCCAATGCTAGACTGGCGGCAATAAAACTGGAGGGTTTTAACATGGAAACGAATCAAAGAGTTCTAATCGTTGGTGGCGGAGGGATTGGCAGCGCCGCTGGCTTGATGATAAGGGAGTTAGGAGAAGGGACTGCTGACATCTATATAGCTGATGCAAACGGTAAGGCAGCGGAAGCCGCAGCAAGATGGATAAGCGATGGGTCTGATAGGCAAGGCTTGGTTGAAGCTGTTGAAATACCAAAAGACGGGACAAATGACGCTTTTGTAAAGGTGCTTCGGAAGGCAGATGTAGTTCTTGATTGCCTGCCTGGAAGCCAGGCGCCTAGGATTGCGCAGCTTGCGAGAGAGCACGGCACGCATTATGCAAACCTGACAGAGTATGTCAGAGAGACTGAAGATGTCATGAAGATCGCGGACGGAGCAGACAAAGGATTCGTGCTGCAGACAGGGCTTGCGCCAGGATTCATCGACGTGCTGGCAAACCAGCTCTTCAGAAGATTCTGCAGGGAGCATGGGGTTGACAGTGTCGACAGCCTATCGATGAAAGTAGGCGCGCTGACAAGAAACGCGATTGCACCGACATTCTACGGATTCACATGGAGCCCGGTGGGAGTCGCAACAGAATATGTTGAACCTGCGATAGTCGTGAGGGACTCAAGGAAGACAACAAGGCCTTCGCTTGGCGAGAGAGCTCCGATAATAGTAGACGGAGTCGTGTACGAAGAAGCACTGACTTCCGGAGGAGCAGCTGACCTTCCTGACGCACTGGAAGGAAGAGTGAAGACACTTGATTACAAGACATTGAGACATCCGGGCCACTACGCATGGATTGACAGGGTGCTGAGCGAGATACCTGAAGGGAACGGCAGGATTGCAAAGCTGCAAGAAAGGATGGAAGCGGAAATTCCGCTTGTCGAAGATGATTTCGTCGTCATCTATGCAGCAGCAAGGGGATTGGATGCGAACAGGAGATCCCGCGTCGTTGAGAAATCCTACATGATCGAGCCCATGAAAGTAGGAGCGAGGACATTGAGAGCCATACAATCGACAACAGCCGCGCCTCTTGTTGAGACCGCGAGGATGCTGATGACAGGGAAGTACAGGGGAGTCGTGCTGCAAAGCCAGATAGACCCTGATGAATTCATGAGAGGCCCATTTGTATCGAAGGTTTACGGGTCGAAGTGAATGGAACAATAACCAAGTAGTCAACTATGGAGGGGCACATGACTGAAGCGAGAAGAATCGGAAGCGTTGGTCCTATGTGGCCTCCAGAGTTTGACGAAAGGAATGACCGTGTGAAAGGATTCTACCTTGGAGTCGTCGGATCATGGATGGAATTGAACCCGCTGCTTGAAGAGCTGCTTGAAGCCGGAGAAAGATCAGAAGCCAGCCGCATAACAGGACGCTTCCTGGTCCGCGATGGAAGCGGGATCGACTTCGGAGAAGCAAGGATACCTCTGACAGAGAGATGGGCAGGACACAGGCTACTGTACT
>DATDVX010000079.1:0-18839 GCA_035289885.1 Candidatus Nanoarchaeia archaeon
CCGAAAGAACGGGGGATTGCGCACTTCATCGAGCATCTATTGTTCATGGGGACTAAGAACAGGACGCCTCATGAGATAGTGAAGGCAATTGAAAAAGTTGGCGGGGAGTTCAACGCTGCCACGACAAATGACCACACATATTACTACGCCGTCGTTCCAAAGAAGCACTTCAACATCGCGCTGGAAATACTGAGCGACATGATAAAGAACGCGACTTTCGAGGATAAGTACATCGGAAAGGAGAGGAGCGTGGTCTTTGACGAGATAAACATGGTGCTCGACGATCCAAAAAGCTACCAATGGGTGCTGCTTGAAGAGAAGCTCTTCGAGAAATTCCCTGCGAAATTCCCTGTGTATGGAAGCAAAGAGACATTGAAGAACGTCAGAAGGAAGGAACTGCTGAACTTCTACAGGAAATACTACATCCCGAGCAACATGATAATCTCTGTTGTCGGAAGAGTCAAAGACCTGAGGCTTGAACTGGAGAACAAATTCAGGAACTTCAATGGAAACTCGGCATTCAACAGACCAATATACAATGAGAAGCCTGTGAAAGACAACATACTCTGGAAGAAGGAACTGCCAACTGAACAGTCATACATGACAATGGCATTTAGGGCTGTGAACAGGAATCACAAGGACAGCTATGCCCTGGACATACTGGAAACAATCCTGGGAAAAGGGCAGAGCTCGAGGCTTTTCGACCAGATAAGGGTGAAAAGGGGATTGGCCTATACAATCGCTGCCTACAACAACTGCCATAGGGACTATGGATACTTCGCGATTTCCCTGGCAACCAACAAGAAAAACATCGAAAACTGCAAGAAGCTGATATTCAAGGAGCTTAAATTAAAGAAGCTTAGCTTCAAGGAACTGGCAGATGCCAAGCAGGCCATCGAAGGGAATTTTTTATTGAAGAAGGAAAGCACGAGGGACGCAGCGGAGATAAACTCCTTCTGGAACCTATCTGGAGGAAATTCAGCCGATTACATCAAGAAAATAGCCAAAACGACCCTGGAAGACGTGAAAAAAGCCGCAAAGACGTATTTCTCGCAGAAACATGTGATGGTTGTCATGGAACAGAAGGCTTAAATAGGGCTTCTTTTAGACTAGATTTATTCAAAGGAGGTTTTTTACATGACAGAAGGACGATGCATGAAGTGCAAAAAATCAGTTGAGATAAAGAATGGTCAGGAAACAGTTATGAAGAACGGGATGAAGGCTATGAAGGGCGTCTGCGGAGTATGCGGCACCAAGGTTTTCAGAATACTAGGAAAGGCGTAAGCCTTCCTCTACTTTTATTTGAAAGTGGATGTGAATTCTATTGATTGGTCGCTTGTGTCTGTGTCGTCTTCAAAGTGGCATGAGAATTCATAAATCACCTTGACTGTGTTGCTTGTGCTGTTCGTGACTTCCTGCGGAATGTCCTCTATCTCCAAAACCCCTACCTTGAGGTTCTCGAAGTACTTTGTCTTGGTGTTGTTATTGATCTTCCTGTCAGCGTCGCACCTTATTATCTCCTTTTCCTTGTTCTCGACTATTAACAGGTAATCTATTGTTGTCCCGTTGATCAGTTCAACTGAGCCCTTGTTCCCTATGGTGTTGCCTTCCTCATCCTTGGCATTCAACGTGAACCTTGGCCCTACTGCTGCGCTTTCCAGGTCAGCAAGGGCTTTTTCAGCAGCTTTCTTGTCTGCAGAGTCGTCTGCCTTGTCTGCAAGCTGCGTCTTCAATGACGTTATCTCCTTCTGCTGCGCCTGGAGCTTGCTGTCTATTGCCGTGTCTATCTTGGCATAATCTACTGCTTCAGACTTAGGATAGAACATCGAGACTCCGAAGAGAATTATGATCAAACAAAGTATTATGAGATTCCAGAGCATCCATGGCTTCAAGGAATAACTTGAGCCTTCATCGTCAGAATCATGGTGGCTTGAATGCGGATGGTCATCATCAGAAGAATCCTCGTGATGCCTGCTTTCCTTTACCTTGGCTTTCTTTTGCTCGTCTTTCAGGTGATTTTTTTCGTCCGCCAGGCGCCTTTTGGCCTCTTCAAGCGCCTCTTCAGCTTCCTGAAGTTTTCTGCTCTGCAAATATTCGTCTATGTCACCCATGCCTAAAATGTTTTGTGAAAGAACTTGCTTTTATATCTTTCTATTTTTATGGTTTTGTGTAAAAAGTGCTGGCGAACGACCAGATTCGCATCCAGATGCCATCATTTATTTTCAAAGATATACTCCGAAATGACTTATTACACAAACCCTATTTTTATGGAAAAACTATCCTTCCTCAATTCCAATAACTTATAAACCTTGCTCATACTTCTGTTTTTTATCTATAAGCCTATATACTACATATCCAGCGATCAAACCTGGAATAAGAATTCCAACAAGCGTAACATCAGTCTTTGCTGTTTCGTCTTTCGCTTTTGAGTAAGCATGTAGTTGGCGGATATATCGCGGATCACGTGAAATCCGGAGGCATTCGTCACGTAGTGAAACAAGCTCGTCTATATGCACCCATTCGAAAAGACCTTGAGATTGTTGTTGCAGATCCAACATTCTGGTGCGTACAGCGTTATAATGCTGTATTTCCGGGGTGCTCAGCATTTCTATTTCTTTTTGCACCGCCGGACGATAATTGGCGAGGTGGTATTTTACCGCATAACCGAGATCTGCAGCAGCAACCAATCCAAATACGCCCGCCAGGATATTTCTTTTTTTCATTTGTCAATGTAGGAATTTACCGCCTTTTCCATCTTCTCGATATCATTCTGATCCACGTAAGCTTCTGGTATGGGCATGAGCCTTTTTTCTAATCCCATCTTGCGATAAGCGTCTATTGCCTCCTCAAACGATATTTTTCCATCATGATTCGTGTCTGCAAGACCTTTATTTCCGAATAACCTTTTCTTCAATTCATCGTATTTTCTACTCTTTTTTTCTGATGCTTCCTGTTGTGCTTGATGCTCGCGATACTGCTGAATCGGATTCCACTCACCGGTTTTTATGCCATCTGCGATGTAGAAAGCAGATAACAATGTAAAAGTCGTGGTGTATAACACATGACCTACTTCTATCAGACCATTATGATCATGATTACCTTGCCTGTCTTTTCTAGTGCTATAATGCAACAATCCGAGTATTGGAAGCCATCTCAATCTTTTAAATAATGACATTTTGTTTACCTTATTATTGCTACCTCTTGATGGTATGATATATATTATTTTGTTGTAATAGCTTATGACAGCAAATTATATAAAGAAAGGTAGGCTCTTATCATCATGGAAATCGGCGTGCTTGAATCATTAGGGCTGAATAAGAACGAAGCTAAGGTATACCTGTCGCTTTTGAAACTTGGGAAGGCGAACGCCGCGCAGATCGTGAAAAGCCTTGGAGTCCATAGAAACATAGTCTATGACAATCTTGACAAGCTGCTTGAAAAAGGGCTGGTATCGTTCATCAACGAAGGGAAAAAACGTATGTTCATCGCAGAGAATGCTGAAGCCTTATTGACTTTCCTAGAATCGAAAAAGAAAAAAGCCGAGGAAGAACTCTCGAAAGCGAAGAAACTTCTGCCGGAAATAAACACTCTTCTCGAGACGGCAAGGCCTGAGCAAGATGTCTGCCTTTTCAGAGGCGTGAACGCAGTAAAAAAAGCGCTTTCCAGAGTCTTCCACGAGAAAGCTTACTATTGGATTGGAGCCACGAATGCGTCAATCTATACTCTCGGCGAGGATTACTGGAGGATGTTCAACAAGCGCGTGGACCAGCTTAAGATAAAGGAAAAAATACTCATCAATACGGATTTCATCTTCTCAAAGAAAGTCCTTCTTCACACCAGCAAATTCCGCGAACATCGCATCCTGCCGAAAGAACTGAAGCAGGCAGTTGAGATAGGACTTTTCGGGGCGACAGTGGCGATTTTCGTGTACTCTCCAAATCCGATAGCCTTGGTTATCGAGGACAAGACTGTTTTCGATTTGTTCATGAACCAGTTTGAGTTTTTGTGGAATATATCAAAGAAATCCAATCAGAAGTAGCTTTTTCCAGTAGACGTCTCGTTTTTAGTCATCTGCTTCTGGTGCTCCGAATCGTGTTTCTTAATTATCCATAATTTTAAATATTCGCTTAATTTTCATTTCCTAATGCCATTTAAAATATGCTTGATAGGCTCGATTCCAAAAGGCGACGATGCCAGGAAAAACTGGACTGATTGGAAGCCTGCCTACAAAAAGAAACTATCCAAGCTAACTGACATAAGCTTTGTTGATGGCGATTCTTGGAAAGACGAAACAAAGCCATTGCAACTTGTCGGTCATGATGCTTACTTGATAAAAACCTCCGATCTGATCATTGTAAACGCAGAGGTAAAACTTGGCGTGGGTACTGCACAAGAAATGGTCATAGCCAAGTACTACTCACGCCCTGTCGTGGCAATCCTTCCGAAAGACACACAGCATAGAAAATCAAATATTCTTTTTGATAGTAACCTGATAGAAGATTGGGTGCATCCGTTTATTCTAGCTACATCTGACTTAATTGTTGAAAATATCGATGATGCCGTATCTTGGATTAAGGAATTGAAGGACAACCCGAAAAGCAAGAAAATAAAAGATATCAGTATTATTGATGAAGCGATTAGTTCTTATCTGAATACGACTAAGGCGTAACCCTATGCATCGTCCTCGGGAAAGGTATGGCATCCTTGATTGACGATAAACCGCATATCCAGGAGACAACCCTTTCCATTCCTAGACCGAATCCACCATGGGGGACTGAACCATAACGCCTCGTATCCAAGTAGAATGAATAATCCTCGACTTTCTCTCCCATGTCCTTCAACTTTTTCTTCAGAACTTCAATATCTGTTTCTCTTTCAGAACCACCGATCACTTCGCCGTAGCTTTCAGGAGCGATGCAATCGTAACCACGAACAGTCCGTGGATCTTCTGATGCTTGCTTCATGTAGAAAGCCTTTACTTCCTTCGGATAATGAGTGATTAAAATCGGGGTGTCATACAACTGCGATATCTTATCCTCTTCTATGCTTCTCAAATCCTTTCCCCACGGAATCTCTATTTTGCACTTTTCCTTCAGAATTTCCAATGCTTCAGTGTAAGTCATCCTTGGGAATGGCTTCTTGACAGATGCTTCCAGAGTTTTCGTGTCACGCTCAAGAATCTTCAACTCTTCTTTATGCTTCTCCAAAACTTTTTTGACCATATGCTTGATGACAGCTTCCCCATGATCCTGCAAGTCCTTGAATGTTGCCCAAGCTTCCTCCATCTCTGCATGCCAGTACTCTGTCAAATGCCTTGCAGTCTTTGATTTTTCAGCGCGGAATGAAGGAGAGATTGTGAAGATCTTTTCCAGAGCGAAAATCGCTGGTTCAGCATATAATTGCCAGGATTGGGACAGGAAAACTGGCTTGCCGAAGTAATCAACCTTGAATAATGTGGAACCGCCTTCACATTGAGTGGCTTGGAAAATCGGAGAATGATACTCGTAGAATCCTTTTGAACGGAAATATTCCCGGAAAGCCTCAAAGACAGTGTCCCTTATTTTTAAAATTGCTGTAATCCTTCTTGTCCTCAATGCCAGATGCCTGATGTCGAACAAGAATTCTGGAGACTGGTCCTTCATGGTAATGGGGAAGGTCTCCGCGAAATGAATTACTTTGAAATCCTTGACTCTCAATTCATAACCGGTTGGAGCCCGATCATCCTTATGCAGCTCTCCTTCCAATTCGATAGAGCTTTCAATCAGGATCTTGTCAGCTTCCTTGAACTTATCTGCTGGGAAATCCTCTGCTTTTATCACGCACTGGATTATATCACTTGAATCACGCAGAACAATGAACTTCAATTTAGCTGAACCTCGCTCCCTATAGACCCAGCCGCGCAGTTTTGCCGTGCCTGAGCCCTTCTTCAGAGCGTCCTTTACTGAAATGAAGCTTGTCATAGGGTAAAGTGGATTGAAAGGGGTATTTATAGTTTTTCTGTAAGAATATTTAAATAGAATGCCTTACTTTCATTGGATCTATGGTATTCAAGGCAATCAGAAACATAATCGACAGGAACAAGAGAGTTGAATTAGACAAAGCGTGGGAAACAAGCAAGACGAGAAGATTTATCATAGCTGTATTGACTTATGTTGTCATTGCGATATTCCTGATTGCGATTGATGTCAAGAATCCATGGCTGAATGCATTGGTTCCTGCGGCTGGTTTCTGGTTGTCAACATTGACTCTGCCGTTCTTCAAGAAGGCTTGGGCAAGATACTTTTATAGAAAATAATCTTCTTAAGGAGAATATATCCTTGCTTGTATAAGTGGTTCTAAGAAACTTATTGTGCCATCATACATCCTTTTGTCAAGCTCACGCATATCTTTGAAAGTTGATTCTCTGGTCAATACAGTTTTTCCTTTTGCGATATTTTCTGCGCCGGTTCGAGCAAGGTAACCCGCTGCGACCACCCTATGATTCAACGCACCGCCGCCCTTCCATCTTATCGCACATTCGCTCATTTCATCCAGAACATTGCATACTACCCTTGATTCCAACATCTTCTCTATTGTATCTCTATCCAATTGGTTATTCATTCTGCGAAATCCTCCACTACAGGATTAACAACATTCTTCCAATCCTCTGTCTTCATCTGAATGGAGAATGTCTGCAAGCCAGCATTGAAGTTTATTATCTCGTTCTTGAACAAGTTCCTATCAGCGTAAACCGGGATGTTGAAGAGATTTCCGAAAGGAGGAACACCGCCCGGAATGCAATCTGTGACTTTCTTCACTTCCTCAGCTGTAGCGAAGCTGACACTTCCAGTATTGAGTATAGATTTCATCTTCTTGAAGTCAATCTTGTTGTTCGCTCTTAAGACGCACATGCAGAAATTACCTTTGCTCCTTAGGATCATCGCCTTGGCGCCTGTTTCCAATGAAACTCCTCTTACTTTGGCAGCAATTTCAGACGTAGGAGTTGGCTCGTGCTCGAATGACTTGTATTTTATATCTTTAGAATCCAGAAGCTTCTTGATCTCATTTGGGACATCCATTTTAAGCAAACATTTTCTTTTCCAGTTTCTTGATTATATATCCCTGCAATGCTCCCTGATGATAATATCTCTTTTTCAAACTAGGGTTCAATGTAGGAAATTGCCCTAATGTTCCCCTGCATTTCTTGGAGCCACAATTGCATTCCATAGCCCAGTCCTTGTATTTGCCGAATCTTTCGTATGTCCATTCTGTCGTGGAATAGTCGTAAGTAATCTCCTTACCCTTCTTTATATCCTTCAATGCGAACAATTCGCCCTCCTTGCGCAAAGCGGCATTAGGTGAACATGAATGATTGATGTGAACGTAAGGCTTAGCCAAGTCAAGGTATTCTTTTTCGCTTACTTGCAACGGATTACAAATTTCTTCTTTACCTGCTTCGTAACGCGTTCTAAGCTCTTGGGCAGAGATTTTTTCTCCTTTCATCTGGCAAATCTTTTCGCCCTTTTTAATATCTTTAGAAGCAAAACCTCCCTTTCCTTGTATTTTCGATTTCTTCACTAAGAATTTATCTTCCATTTTATGGTGTCAATCTTTCTGGGTCTCTCGGCAATAAAATTGCCTCTCTTATATTTCCTAAGTTAAGCATCTGCTCCGTTATCCTGTCTAGTCCGAGGCCAATTCCACCGTGAGGAATACTGCCGTAGCGGAATATTTCCCTATAGAAATTCAACTTCTTCAAGTCCAATCCCTTTTCCTTGCATTGCTTCTCAAGAACATCTAAGCGATGCTCTCTCTGAGCGCCTGTCGCGATTTCCACTCCATTGTAAACCAAGTCAAATGACTTAGTCGAATTAGGATTGTTTTCTTGCTTCATGTGATAGAAAGGTCTTTTCTTCCACGGATAATCCAACGCGAAGAAGAAATTACACTTGTACTTCTCCTTGACGATCTCTCCCATCATCTTCTCGCCTTCAGCATCCAAGTCATCGTCTTCGGGAACTATCTTCCCTTTCTCTTTAAGCCATTTCTTCATGTCCGCCATATGAATTCGCGGAATTTCCTTGGGAACATTCAGTTTGACGTTCAATGTGCTCAACTCTTCCTTGCATTCCTCTGACAGCCTCTTGATCAGGAACTGGAAATATTTTTCAGTAACATCCATAACATCATTCTCATCCTTGATGAAGCCCATCTCGAAATCAATGCCTGTGAATTCTGTCAAATGCCTTGTAGTGTGGGATTTTTCTGCGCGGAAAACTGTTCCAATCTCAAATACTTTCTCCAAGCCCGAGACCACGAACATCTGCTTGTAAACCTGCGGTGACTGAGCCAGAGATGCTTCCTTGCCGAAATACTTTATCTTGAATTCCTCTGCGCCAGATTCAACGCCAGATGCAGTCAATTTAGGAGTCTGGATGTTGATGAAGCCTTCCTTTATGAAAAATTCAGTTGTAAGAGCGTAAATCCTCGACCGGATAGTGAATATGGCAGAGATATTTTTCCTTCTCAAATCCAAGAAGCGATAATCAATCCTCTTATCTATATTAGTCGTGGTGTCTTCAGTGATCTCAATAGGCAACGGAGTCTCTGACTTGCTAAGAACCTCAACTTTCGAAGCAGCAACTTCAATCTCACCTGTGCTCATCTCCTTCTTAACCTGATTTGCAGGACGGGCTTTAACATCGCCATGAACCAAGACAACAGATTCCTTCGGCAAGGTCGTCAGCTCCTTGGCAATACCAGGATTCAAGAATATTTGAGTAATCCCATACCTGTCCCTCAGCAGCAAGAACCCTATCTTTCCCTGGACCCTTATCGTGTCGACCCAGCCGGCTAGAACTACCTTCTTGCCAGAATCTTTCCCTGTGAGCTCACCGCAATTGTGGGTCCTTAGCATGAAGGAAAATAACCCATCCACTGTTTAAAAAGCTTTACTCTTCAAGACTTTACATAAGGCTTAAATAATTCTTAGGCCAGTGATAATCGGGGGTAAAATATGAAACTAAAGCACTTGTTACTGACAGGAGCGATAGGGCTGGCAGGATGCAAGGCCAACACTAGCCAGACATACTCGCATGGCTCGATCGAGACAAAGCTTGAGCTGAAAGAAGCGATAGAAACAGAAAGGAAGGTCTACAATGAGTTCAAGAGCATATCATCAAACTACATAGAAAGGATCCATGACTGCAACGACATGTCCAATGAATTCAGGGACGTATTGGTGAACAATGGTTTCAAGACAGATGACATCAGGATGGTATTCGCAAAGAGGAAAGTTGACAAGACAGGGCACATGTGGGTCGAACTGAAGAGAGGAAATGCGTGGCTGGCATACGATCCTGCCGGAAAACTATATTCGGTCGGCAGGGAAATCCTGACGGATGACTACAACGTGGAAAAGCACTTCCCAGGAGACTACATCTACAGGGAGCCGAGGTTCCACGGGATAAATTTTCTAACATCGAATGCAGGCTACATCTACAGGAATGACCGGTTTATAGACGGAAGATGGGTAAGGTCAAGAAGGTAACGTTTAATTCTCAATGTTCTTCTGCAACCTTTATATACAAGCTGTTAATCTGGGAAAGAGGTGTTGAAACAATGGGCTATAGCGGCAAACATGACGAGATAAACGATATAGCTTTTGCGTACTTCTCAAGCCCTCCTCGTAGGCGCAGCATGGATGACCGCAATCGCTTGCTTGAGGTAATGCAACCTGTTGTCCGAGGGATTGCGCGATTCATGTCCGTATCATTGCCTCATTTTATAGATGTCGATGACCTTATCGGATATGGAAACCTTGGCCTTGTCGGGCTGGTCGATCGCGACGGATTTGATACTACGCGAGGCTACCCTTTCACAACTTATGCTCGCCCGTGCATACAAGGCGCAATAAAGGACGGTCTTCGCTCAGAAGATAGGGTACCTAGGCATTCGCGTGATTGCACTGCAGTCATCACTTCGCTTCATGCGCCAAGGTTGCATAATGATCCTCACGCTCCTATTCCTTCATATGAGGAAGTCAAGGCCGTAGCGAAAGCCCGCGGTACTGTAAACACCTCACTTCCATCGAGAAAGGTCTATGATTCTGCATGCGCGCTTTACGAAGGACGAAGCCATATGTTCTTGTTCACTGACATCACAGCGCCTGACAAGGATGATGGTGAATATAAGCAAAATTCATTGTCAGATGGCATGTTTGCGGATCCAAATGCCGATCAAGTGAGAGACGTGGCTCTTTCTGACGAAGTCCGGAGATTATGCAGTGCTTTGGCCCCGCAAGAACGAAGAATCCTCGAATTATATTACTTCAATGCCCTAAGCATGAAGGAAATCGGCCACATGCTAAAACTTACAGAGTCAAGGATATGCCAGATACATAAATCAGTCATGGAGCAATTGCGCAGAAGATTCGCTGCAACAGCTTAATTATCGCCGAGTAGTCCATCGCATTTAAATAAAAGCACGACATCTTAATTTCACGGGATGAAGTCACCACTCGGCAAAATCAGGCCCTTCTGGTATGGTCTATTGTTCTCTTTGAGTTATGTCGCATGCTCGCCGAATGTCGCAAGCGCTGACGAGGAAATGAGGAAGCCGAGGCAGGTAGCGTCGTGGGAAAGAAGCAGGGAAATAAAACGATCAAGAGACATCAGAAACACTGAAGCGCTGAAAGAATTCTTCCAAGAAGAGACAGCGAAAAGCTTCTACGAGACTTTCAAGGAAAGCAAGACAGAATACGGCGGATTCATGACGAGGCGCTTCGACGGAAGGGCAATACATGAAAAGCTGTATGCATTCGATGACCCGAGCGATGAAGTGCTCAACAACTCAATCGATAATCTTGTGGATGGAAAGATAGTGAATGGGGATACTCTTGAGAGGTTCATAAGGGCGAGGGACTTCAGCGAGATGGTCCAGGATTCTCTTGAGTATGCCATTAGCAAGACAATAGTGAAAGTCCTGAACAAAATTGGATTTGATTCGAAGCCACTGACTTTCTACGACAAATGGTCCGAGAGGATAAAGGAGAGGATAACTGCTGACATGCTGCCGGACACGAAGAAGAGGGATGAGCTGAAACTGAAATGGCAGTCAAGACTGGCCTCGGAGCTGAAATTCTCCATAGTGGACACGATCTACAGCGGCAAAACTAGAGATAACGAAAACGATGCGATTGCTCAAGGAGAGGAGATAATCATGGAGTGGCATCTTCACCCATTCGAGATAGGGCCTTCTAATGTTGACTTGCTCACAAGCCAGAGCATGAAGGAGAGGCATCACATGGTGCTGAGCGCTAGTAACCAGAGGTTGCATTATTGGCTGTATCACAACGGAGAGATCATCGAGAACGGGCTGCTGTACAATGAGGATACTGGAAAATCCAAGCTTGAAGTATTGCCTTCTGGAGAACTTGAGCTTCCAATGATAAAACTGCCATTCAACAATTTCAACATATTTATGCTAATGCAATGGCTCTACAGGCAAAACGAGGAAGACAGACTTCCAAAGAAGCGGAGCCAGTCAAGTGAGAAAAAACCTGCGATGAGAAAGCCAATGTTCTTCGGGAAGAGAAGGATAAGGGCCGGGAACAAATGGATATGAGACGAAAATTCATAGCTGCAATCCTGTCAGGGCTCACGATGCTGTATGGAAGGGCTGGATACGCAGACGATAATCCGAAAATCCTTGAAGACGTCCCAGAGTCGCCACAGATAGTTCTTTATGAGGCGAAGACTTCAACAACATTGGAAAAATTGCTTGAAGGAGAGGCGATTGACGAGATGATAAAAAGTTCCAGCGGAAGGAACATTCTCTACAACCTGCAGTCGCGCAGAACCGAGTGCGGCGGGTTCATCAGCCTCAAAGACGGAGTCTTGAAGATGAGGGTATTTGATGATCCTACTGATGAGCCTCTGAAAAACGCAATGGCAAAAATTGAAAAGCGGGACTTTTCCGGCTATGACCTGCTCATGAAAGGGCTGGAAATCAGAAGAAACTCCACATATACCGAAACTGTCGCGATTGGCATGCAATGCTACATGACCAGCATGATGAACGACCTCCTGCTCGTGAAGCAACTTAACGATCACAAGGAAATGAGATATGACGCCTATGGGGCGACATGGAAAAGCCTGAAGCCGAGGATTGAGCTTGAGGTGATTGACAGCATGTTCTACAACAACCTGACCATGGCGAAGATAGAGGCGATATCGAACGAAGAGAAGATACTTTGCTTCTACCACAGCCATCCGCGGGAAGCAGGACCATCGGAAACAGATTTAAGGCTCAGCAAAGAAGATGTCTATTACAAGTCCTTCGGAGTGAACGCAGTCATAGCAAAGATAACCGAATTCCAGGAGAACGAGAAGAATGTTGAAGGAGTGCATTCATGGGTGTACAAGAACGGCCAGATGATATCTGAGAAAAGGCATCTCATGGAGAAACTGCCGCCGCCAAAAAGGATAAAATAATTTTACATATATTCCTTTATAAGTTCAGAAGCCTTCTTGCCGTCAACTTTTCCCTTGAACTTTGACATCACAATCCCCATCAACGCGCCCATGGTCATGCCTTTGTTGGAGGAAACTATCTCTTTTATCGCCTTCTCCAATTCTGTATCGTTCAGTGACTTGTAATCTTCCATGCGTATCTTCTTCCCTTCTGCTGCTTTCGACAAGATCTCTATGACAGCTGATGGAGGGATCTTCCTTGAATTCAACGCGCCCAGGACAAGCTCGAAGCTCTCTTCACTTAGGTTCTCGATGTCCAGGTTGAATCGCGTCTTTATCTCCTTCGGGACTTCGACTAAGATCCTCGCGATCTCTGAAGGTTTCAGATTCTTGTAAGCAAGCACGTAATCCATGAACTTCTCGTTCTCAATCAATTCCCTGGCAAGACTGGCTGGAAGATTGAATTCCTTCTCTATCTTCAATGCTCGCTCGCTTATCAATTCAGGAAGCTTTATCTTTCTAAGCTCATTAGAGTCTATCTTGATAACCGGAATATCTGTCTCAGGATACATTCTTGCAGCGCCTGGCATTGGACGAAGGAAAGTCGAAGTGAAATCAGGCTCTACCTTCCTAACTTCGGCTGGATGATATCCCTTCATCAATAACCTTCTGGCAACTTCTTTTTCAATTACCTTCGGAATTGAACGCAGATCCTGGAAACCCTTGAGTTCGACGCGGTTCTTTCCATGAATGGATACGTTGACGTCCTGACGGATAGTACCCAAGCCTCTCTTGACGCGGTTTGTTGAACGAAGAATCATCCCAATAAGAGAAGCGACTTCCTTCGCGTGCTCAGGATCCTTTATTGAAGCATCTGTCGAAACTTCCACCAATGGAATTCCCAATCTATCCAGCCTGTACTTCACGAAATCCTTTCCTTCCTCTATCTTCTTCGCTGATTCCTCTTCCAAGCAGATCGTTGGGATTTTCACAATACCCTTTGAGGTCTCGAGCATGCCGTTGACTGCAACCAAAGCCGTTCTTTGGAAGCCTGAAACATTCGAGCCATCGATTACAGTTTTGCGCATGAACTGGATCTCATCCAAGACTTTAGCATTCAATAACAAAGCGACCTGCAAGGCAGTTTCCAATGCATATGAATTGACTTTCTTCGGAGGCTGCTCGTCTGCTTCGACCAAGCAAGAAGACGTTGAACATGCCTCATAGATGAATTTTTTTCCTTTTGACATCTCGTGCTGCGCAGCCAAGTCAACTTTTCCAGTTTCTCCGGCTGAAGCGCGAAGCTTTCTTTCAAAGATGATATCTGGAGTTGATGGATCGTTTACCAGACTAGGGCAGTTGCAGAACAGCTTATGAGTTTCAAGTTGTTGGTGACACTCTATCCCGCATTTAAATCCAATCTTCGAATAATCTTCCATTTTACTTGAGGAAATCCTTCTTTATGAGAATTCTTTCTGAAATCTCGCCTCTAAGATTCCTTGAAAACAATGCTTTAATATCTTTCTTATCATGATTCCCGATGAGCCACAATAGCTTGATGTAGGCAGTCTCTGGAGTCATGCTAAGCTGATTGCCTATTACTCCCGCTCCCAGCAATTTCTTGCCATTGGAATAAACATCCAGGTCAATCTGGCCGAAAATACATTGCGAAGTCATTGCAACCGGGATTTTCGAGGATAATTTCTTGATTTCATTGTAAATCTTATCGTTTTCCGAGGTGAACTCGTCAATCTTGCTAACAGGGAAGTGGCCTAAGCCAGTGCCTTCCAAAATCAATCCGTCATACTTTGAATAGAAAGTGATTTCATCAGCTTTCATTCCAGGATGGGCCTTGAGCAAGCCGACCTTGACCTTCTCGTCGAACAGCCTAAGCCTTAGCTTCAGCTTGCTGTCCCTCTGCTTGTGCTCTTTCTTGATGAACTCGACATTTGCCTTGGAAACCCGGGCTATAGGATCGTCATTGACAGACTTGAAAGCATCTCTTCTTGAGGAATGGAGCTTCCTTGCCTTGCATCCGTGGATTATGTTGCAGAAGTCATCGCTTGATGAGGCGTGCATGCAGATTGCGACGCCAGCTAAGTTGCTCTGGGCTATGAATCGAGCTGCGCATGCCAGGTTGAAACCACCATCTGTGCTTCCCCGGTCAGATGACCTTTGAGAGCCTGTCAGGATAACAGGGATTGGCAGGTCCTCAAGTATGAATGACAATGCAGCTGAAGTGTAATGCATGGTGTCTGTTCCATGGGTAATGATGATCCCGTCGACACCTTTCTTGACTTCCTTCTCTATTTCCTTGGCTAAAATATTGTAATGAGGGATGTTCATGTCGTCAGAGAACATGTTCCTTATCAACCTTGAATCTATGTTGACGATCCCTTCGAGCTCTGGGAACATCATGACGATCTCTTCAGGAGAAAACCTTGAGGTAACAGCTCCAGTCTTGTAGTCAACTTCGGAAGCAATCGTGCCTCCAGTGTGCAGAATCGTGATGTTTTTTAGCTTCGGATTTCTCGGAATCGGGGCTTTTATTTTTTCCTCAAAAGTGACATTTTCTAGCTTTTTCATGTTTTTCACTTTTTTCCTCGAAATGCCGATATTGTAACCTGAATCCAATTTCAAAAAGAGTGTTTCATCGTTGGAAGACGGAAGCAGAATTCCCCTGAAAACGCCATCGCTGGAGTCTATCTCGACAAAACTCAATTTTGACAATCCCTCTTTTTTTGCCATTAAGCTATTTTGTGAAAGTTCGTTTAAATAATGATTTATATTGTTTGAAATATATTTTACAAGTTACAAGTCTTTATATATCTCTTATCCACTATTATAAAAATATAAGAAATCAAATTATTGCTACAACTTTGGCGAGTTAAGCAATAAACATTTGGCTCATACCAATTTGGCGATTGGTCCGAACAAGCTTATTGAAACAAACTTAGTTAGTTCTCTAAAGTTTAAATCATTTAGTCATTAAACTTTATTTCTAAAGAGTAGTATGCAAGAACTACAATATAAAGATTATTGTGGTGCAAAATATACTACATAACAATCGAAAAAAACCTTAGGGGGAGAAAAAAACCATGGAAAGTCTAGTAAGAAACGCTTTAGAGACTGCGCAGTCATCGCCTACACGATTGATTGGCCAGGCGAACATAAAGGTTGTAGGATGCGGCGGTGGAGGAAGCAATGCTGTGAATTGGCTCCACAAGAAAGGAATACAGGGCGCTGAAGTAATAGCTATGAACACAGACAAGCAGCACCTTGACATGATAAGCGCAGACAAGAAGATATTGATTGGCAGAGAATTGACACGAGGACTTGGATGCGGAGGCTATCCTGAGAAGGGAGCAGCTGCGGCTAAAGAAGATATTCATTCAATCAGAGAATCACTGAAAGACTGCGACATGGTATTCGTGTGCGCAGGAATGGGCGGAGGAACAGGAACCGGCTCAGCTCCAGTCGTTGCTAAGGTAGCGAGGGAGATGGGCGCGATAGTGATAGGAACTGTGACGATGCCATTCGACATTGAAAGAGCAAGGGTCGACAAGGCAGAATTCGGCCTTCAGCAATTGAGAGACGTTTCAGACACTGTGATTGTCATCGACAACAACAGGCTTTGCAACATAGCTGGAAACCTGCCGATAATGCAGGCTTTCGAAGTAGCAAACGAACTGATCAGCACAATGATCAAGGGAATTGTCGAGACAATAGCGGTGCCTTCACTGGTCAACCTGGATTACGCAGACGTCAGGGCAATAATGTCCAACGGAGATGTCTCGGTAATCGGAATCGGAGAAGCAAACTCTGAGTCAAGAGTTGAGGAAGCGACAAGACGAGCATTGACAAACCCATTGCTTGACGTGTCATACGAGGGAGCCACAGGAGCATTGATACACATAACAGGCGGCCCGGACATGACGCTCGATGAGGTAAGCAGAGCTGGTCAGATAATCACGCAATCACTGGACCCTGATGCAAATGTCATCTGGGGAGCAAGGATTGACGAGAACCTGAAAGGCACTCTGCGAGTCATGACGATAGTTACAGGTGTGACATCGCCATACATACTCGGAAAAGTCGACCGAAAGAAGGCATCCTCCGAAGCTGTAAGAGTAAGCGAAGAGCTTGGGATTGACATGGTAAGCGCAGCTGCGCCTAGGCCAGCAAACCAGGCAAGGACTTACGACTTCGACCTGGATTTATAATGAAGGGCAAAACCCCCCTAAACTTTTTGCCCTCCACAAGTCTTTTGGCTGGTGCCTGAAACAATTCTGGGCATCAGCTCCCTTTTCTTTTTTTCAAAAAGACACCAAACAACGAGCTTTCCTGGGAAAAATAGGTGACTTACCTTTTTCTTTTTTTATTCCAATTCAATGGAAAATCTTATAATCCTGGATAGTAGCCGCTTTTTCTATGGTAGCAATAGGGATAACAGCCGGCAAGAAAGAACTAGACAGGCTTGAAAAGCTGCTTGTTGAAAAAGGATTCCCAGGGCAGCCGCCGACAAGAGCAAGGGATATCGCTTATCAAATTGCTTGGAACATCAACCACAGCGCCAGGCCGGATGACCATGGACCAGATCCAAAGAGCTATTGCCCAGCTGTCTTCACATTCGGACGCAGAGAAGAAATGCGCGCATTAAACCTTATTGATGAAAATGACCTGCTGACCAAAGAAGCGAAGGACATGTACCGCAGGCTGCACGCATGGTATTCATCTGAAGACCTGTTCCTATGAGAACCTATTTCTTCTTGAAGAAATCCTTCAGCTTGCCGACGGTCTCCTTCATGACAGCGTCGACATTCTTTTTGGCCTTGTGCTTCGCCTTCTTGATGGCGCTGTCGATGTTCAGGTAAGAAGAGATTGTTTTTGTATTGCCGTAAGTGTTGAAATACGCTATCTTCTCGATTTCAGTCCTGAGCTTAGTACTCTTTGGCTTGATCATCGGATAACCGACGACCAAGATAATCTCAGGGACCATGTTGTCAGGAGCAGCTATTATCCGCTGGACAGCCTTCTCGTCGAAAGCTCCGACCCAGCAAGTTGCCAGTCCAAGATCCTCTGCTTTCAGAACAGCGTTCTGCGCAGCAGCAGCCACAGCCTGAGTAGCGTATAGCTTCCCTCTTTTCGGGAAGAGGACATCGCATTTGCTAGCGTCGTTGCAGAAGACTATCAATGAAGACGCGTTTGACATCCATTTCTGGTTGCGGGAAACCAAGGAGATATCTTCCTTCTCAGAATCATCAGTGACGATGACAAAAGCCCAGTTCTGGACGTTGCCAGGAGATTGAGCATGTACAGCGGCGTTCATGATGTCATAAATCATCTCCAATGGAACCATCCTCGAGCTGAAATCCCTGCAGCTCCTCCCGCCTTCTATGCACTTGTCAAGCTCCATAGCAAGGTTTAAAATGAACATTGTATTTAAGCATTTCTATGGATTACAGCGAATTGGCAAGGGTATATGAGAATCTCGGGAAGACAACAAAAAGGCTCGAGAAAAGGGACATACTTGCTGAACTTTTCAGGAACGCAGGGAAAGACCTGAAAGACGTTGTGTATCTTGCGCAAGGAAAAGTATTCCCCTTATGGGACGAGAGGAAAATCGGATTCTCTTCGCGCTTGATGATAAAGGCATTGAACCAGGCGACCGGAATCACCGGGAATGAGATCGAAAAATTATTGAACAAGTACGGCGACTTGGGAAAAGTGGCTGAAGACCTGGTCGCAAGGAAGAAGCAGCATACGCTGATGTCCTCTACATTGACTGTCGACAAAATATTCTCCAACATAAGGAAACTGGCTACTATGGAAGGACAAGGGACGGTGAACAGGAAAACGCAGCTTGTTTCCGAGCTGATCACGAATGCAACGAAAGACGAGGTAAGGTACATCGTTGGATTGGTCTTAGAGGAGCTAAGAGTAGGAGTATCTGATGGAATCGTGAGGGATGCACTTGCGCAGGCTTTCAATGTGGATGCAAACGAGATAGAGGTAGCGCATGACACTATCGGCGATTACGGCGAAGTTGCAATCATGGCAAGAGATGGAAAATTGCACGAACTGAAACTCGAAGCTGGAAGGGCCATGAAGGTCATGCTTGCAATATTGGTGAAGGATGTGAAGGAAGGACTGGAAACTGTAGGGAAACCAGCGGAAATAGAGCAAAAATACGATGGGTTTAGGGCAGAACTTCACAAGAAAAAAGGGAAGATATCATTATTCACAAGAAGGATGGAGGAAGTGACGCACCAATTCCCTGAAGTAGTCGAATATGTGAAAGAGAATGTGAAAGGGGATGACTTCATACTTGATTCTGAAATCGTCGGCTATGAAAAGAAGACTGGAAACTACCTGCCGTTCCAGAAA
>DATDVX010000080.1:0-3526 GCA_035289885.1 Candidatus Nanoarchaeia archaeon
CGAATTTAAGTGAGACCTTGCTGAAATCCTTTCTACATAATCTCTTGTCTCTTCCTTCGGCATGAAATCATCGATGGATTCCCAAAGATTTGGATTCAAGCCATTTGATTTTGCAATCCTTTGCGCTTCTATTACATTTCCCGGGCCGGCGTTGTAAGCTGCCAGAGCGAACTTCCACTGCTCTTCAATCGGCTTTGGCGATTTGCCGAACATCTTGAACATCCTTTTCAAATATCTTGCGCCTGCATCAATTGATTCCTCGGGATTCAAAGTATCTGTGATGCCTAAATCTCTTGCAGTTCCTGGCATCAATTGAGTTAAGCCTTCTGCGCCTTTGCTTGAGATTGCATTTGTGTTGTAGGAAGATTCCTGGAATATCAATGAATCTAGGATATTGAATGGAAGATTGTATTTTTCCGATGCTTTCCGGATCAAATCGTGATAAGGAGTGTTTTGTGATTGAACAAGTACTTCAGATTTAAGTTTGTTTTCCAGGGAAAAATTTTCTATGATTGGTTGACGTTTTTGCGGAATTAAATAAGCTGCTTGAGCTTGAACTGGATGTCTCCTGTGCTTTGCTGAATCTAATACATTTAGAGATCCGATTAAGGCTAAGACCAATGTTGGATAAATAATTTTTCGTTTCATTTTTAACTCTTTATTATTACCACTCTAAAGTAACAATATTAATATATAAACCTTCCGATTGAAGAAAAAGCTATGAAAACCAAGTTTTGCGACAGTTTTGAGGACAGGATCAAAGCAGGAAAGATAGCTTCGCAGGCAAGAGAGTATGGAATAACTTTGCTGAAACCTGGAGCGAAGTACATTGATGTTATAGAGGCTGTCGAAAAAAAGATAATCGATTTAGGCGCAGGAATAGGATTTCCAGCAGACTTGTCAGCCAACAATGTGGCTGCGCATGACACTCCTTTCCCTAATGATGAAAGAGTCTTGGAAAAAGGCGACTTGGTAAAATTGGATTTAGGAACGCACATCAACGGAGAGGTTGCTGACACAGCGATAAGCGTTGACGTCGGGAATAGTGGAAAGCACAATGACCTGATAAAGGCTGCTGAAGAAGGGTTGAGAGCTGCAATTGAAACAGTGAAGCCTGGCGTAAAGATCCACAAGATAGGGAAAGCGATCCGAGACACGATAACGAGCCATGGATTTGTCCCTGTAGCGAACCTATGCGGGCATGGCGTTGGAATCTATGACGTGCACATCAATCCGAGCATACCTAATTACGACAACGGAGATGAAAATACTTTGGAAGAAGGACAAGTCATAGCGATTGAGCCTTTCGCGACAGACGGGATTGGATTGGTGAAGCAGGGAAAGATGTCAAGCATCTACGCCTTATTGCACAAAAGACCCGTCAGGATGCAAAGCGTCAAGCAGATTCTTGATCATATCGAGAAAAATTACAAGACCTTGCCTTTCGCCGCAAGATGGCTTAAGATGCGGGGGGCGCAATTCGCATTGAGAATCCTGGAGAAGGAAGGGATACTGCATCAATACGAGCAACTGCCTGAGAAGTCAGATGCAATGGTGAGCCAGAAAGAGCATACGATTATTGTCGGGCATGGAGTGATAACTTAAAAATGAAAATAGCTATCTGTGGAAGCATGGTGTTCAGCGAAAAGATGCTTGAGATACAAAAAGAACTTGGAAAGAAGTATGATGTCATAGTATCTAAGTTTGCAGAACAATATGCTGGCAATAGTGAAAAGGAAAAAGAAAGGATGACGATACAGCACAAAAACAACAACGATGCGATGCGTGAATTCTGCGAGAAAATAAAAGAAAGCGATGCCGTCCTTGAGTTGAACTATGATAGAAAAGGAATAAATAATTACATCGGCGGAAATACGCTGATAGAGATTGGATATGCGCACATATTGCATAAAAAGATATTCTTACTCAATCCAATACCTGAAATAGAATTCTACAAATCAGAGATTGAAGCAGTTAGACCTGTGATTCTTAATGGCGATATTTCAAAAATAAAATAAAAAATAATTTTTAGCCTATGTAAGACGCTTCTGAAATCTGAGCTGCCCTCGCAGTCCTGATATCTTCCTCAGCCTGCTGGTATTTCTTGACGTCCTGAGGCCTTATAGATGGCTTGACCTTCTTCAGGGCCTTCTCGAAATCAGTCATTGTGATTGTCTTTGTTTCCATGTCGCGTCTAAGCGCGAATATTCCAGCTTCCCTGCAAAGACCTTCGATGTCAGCACCGACATAACCCTCTGTCTTCTTTGCCAATTCTAGGATGGAAACATCCTTGTCAAGAGGCATTCCCTTGGTATGGACCTTGAAGATCATCTCTCTCGCTGATGCATCAGGGACTTCTGTTGATATAATCCTGTCGAACCTTCCCTGGCGAAGCAATGCTGGATCAATTATATCGGGCCTATTTGTCGCAGCTATGACAACTACGTCATGCAGGTTCTCCAAGCCGTCCATCTCCGTGAGCAGCTGATTCACAACCCTGATTGTCCCGCCTGTGTTGTCATCTGCAGTTCGCTTTGAAGCAATAGCGTCTATCTCATCGAAAAATATTATCGATGGAGCTGCCTGGCGGGCCTTCTCGAAGATCTTACGGATGCCTTTTTCGCTTTCTCCTACCCACTTACTGATAAGCTCTGGCCCTTTTATTGAAATGAAATTAGCTTCGGATTCGGTTGCGACAGCCTTTGCCAATAATGTCTTTCCAGTTCCTGGAGGTCCGTACAACAAGACTCCTCTTGGAGGCCTGATTCCCATCCGCTTGAAAGCTTCTGGGTTCTTGATAGGCCATTCGACAGCTTCCTTCAGTTCTGCTTTCAGCTTTTCCAAGCCGCCGATGTCTTCCCAAGTTACATTAGGGCTTTCAATCAATACTTCCCTCAATGCAGATGGACGGACATTCCTCAGAGCGTCGTCGAAATCCTGCTTCGTGACGATAAGCTTCTCCATTATCTCTTGTGATATCTTGTCTTCCTTTACTTTCAAGTCCGGAAGGACCTTCCTTATGACATTCATGGCAGCTTCCTTGCAAAGAGCTTCCAAATCCGCACCGACAAAACCATGCGTTATTGAAGCGAAGTCTTTCAGCTTCACATCCTTTGTCATTGGCATGTTCCTTGTATGGATCTTAAGGATTTCAAGCCTTCCTTCCTTGTTTGGAACTCCAATTATTACTTCCCTGTCGAACCTTCCTGGACGTCTTAATGCCGGATCGAGAGCATTAGGCCTGTTGGTTGCTCCTATGACAACTACCTTTCCACGGGATTTCAAGCCATCCATGTTGGCAAGCAATTGCGCAACCATCCTTCTTTCTACTTCTCCATAAGTATCTTCTCTCTTTGGAGCGATGGAATCGATCTCATCAATGAAAATAATTGAAGGAGCGTTCTTTTCTGCTTCCTCGAAGATCTCTCTAATCCTCTTCTCACTTTCTCCGTAAAATTTACTATTACTTAGTAGTGTTAAAGGAGAGCCTGCAAAGAAGTTATGATATGTCTTCATGGAAACATCG
>DATDVX010000081.1:0-4626 GCA_035289885.1 Candidatus Nanoarchaeia archaeon
AATTCCATCCAGAGAATATACAAAAATTAGTGATAGGGGTAAGCAAGGACAATGTTAGTGACATAAAGGAAATAAAAAAACGGATAACTTTGGAGATATATTGAAATGCCAAAAGACAATTTTGACGAGAAGTTCTGGAAAATATCAAAGAATATCACAAAGAAATATCCGAAACTTTTCAAGGGACTGGAAGAGTATGATAAAACGCGCAAGCTGCCTAGATGGAATTATAAGAAGCGCGTGGATTTCACTATTGACGCGCATCTCTTCAACGAGTTAAAGGCATATTGCAAAAAGAAAAACCTTAAAATGAGCAACATTGTCGAGAACCTGATTAGAAAGGAATTGAAATGAAAGTTTACATCGTACGCCACGGGGAAACAGATTACAACAAGAATAAAGTTTTTCAGGGCCAGATTGATTCTCATTTAACTGAAGAAGGCATAAGGCAGGCGAAAGATTTGGCTGAAAGATTGAAGGACTGCAAAATCACAAAGATATACTGCTCTACATTGACGAGAGCAAGGGACACTGCGAAAATAATCTCTGATGTTCTCAAGGCTGATGTCGTCGAAACTCCTTTGCTGAAGGAGCAGTCCCTAGGAATCTGGGAAGACAAGAACAAGCAGCAGGTCATCAAAGATCTGAAGGACAAGTATGGAAGCCTGATGGACAAGAAGGAAATAATCCCTCCAGAAGGTGAGGGCTTCGAGCAGGTTGAAGAGCGTGCAATTCCGTTCATAGAAAAGGCGATAAAGGAAAGCTCGGGGAATCTCTTGGTTGTCGGCCATGCGCTGCTCAATCGTGTGATAATCGGTTATTATCTCGGCATGGATTACTTCAACAGATACAAACTATTCCAGAAAAACTGCCATCTGAATATACTAAATGTCTCAAAAGACGGCTCTATAAAGGTAGAGGCGCTTAATACTCCTACACCGTAGAATATTTCTTGACCAGCAAGTAGAACATGTTCTTCATGTAGAGTATTATTACCAGCAGTATCAGTATCGCAAGCACATTGCCCCATGTCGGGAATAGGAAGCTGTTCCCAAGATTGAAAGTTGTGAAGATTGCCGAGAAAAAAAGTAAAAAGATCAGAGCGAAGAAGCACAATACCAACGCCAGGGGGGCAAGAGTTAAAGGCTTCTTCACTCCGATGTAAAAAGCGTGCTTGAATGTCTTGAAAGCGTTCTTTCCTTCTTCAATCAACGAGAGCCATATCAACGATAAATACGCAAGTACTAATCCCGATATAATAAGGAAGAGCAGCATGATGTTGAACCCCCCGAACAATGATTTCATGTTCAGGAAGATGTTGTATGCTATCACAAGAACCGCTACGTAGATTATTATCCCTACCAATGCGAAGTTCTTCAGGTACTTCATGTAATTCTTCATGTGCCCGTCCTTGAACTGCTTGAATATTATTGACTCGAAGATTATGAACAATATGAAGATTGCAGCAGGAACCACGAAATATCCCAGGATTAATGCCTGGTTCGTCACGCTTGAAAGCTGGTTTAGCAATGATCCTGCATCACCAGGCATCAGATTCCCTGAATTCAGCCCCTGCTGCAGGTTCTGCAGTTCAGGCATGTACTGATCAAGTTGTATTATGTAGCTCTTGAACTTCAGCCTTATGAAATACAGGAAGAAGAAGCTAAGGAACGTGAGTAAAGCTCCGCTTATGAAGATGTTCACGAAGTTTTTCTTGAAGGCTAACAGTGATTTTATTACCATTGGAATCTTATTAGTAAATCCTCCGGGTTTGCTGTTAGGCGATATCCTTGTATACGCAAAACTTGATACACTCCTAATGTAGGGTTGTTGAATCTGTAGAATAATGACTGTCCATTTGCATTATCAGTAATAGTACCATTCTTCGTAATATTGACAATCTTTACTTCATCGGTTTCATCATCGTCAACACCATGCAAGGTTGCAGTAAACCAAGTCTGGTCCAGTATCTGATCAATTGAAAACTTGAATGACGCCTCTTTATTGCCGTTAATTAAAGTGAGCATGATTGTATCGTTTTCTTTGAAAACAAGGGTATCTGCTGGTTGCCATCCCCTCATGGCATAAACCTTGACAGTGTTCAGACTTGTTTGGGCGGGCTGCGGTTCTACCGGTTGTGGTTGTTGAACTGGCTGTGGAACGTTTTGCGGTGGTGTTGCTGGTTGCTGTTGAATTATTGGCGTAGGAACTACTGTCCCTATCATTCGCTTCAATGCTTCAGCCTTCATGAACATCGCTTTTGCCAAGTCCCTGCTTCCCAATACAAGGCTCGTTGATAATGAATCATAGATTTTAACAGCGTCTTCAAATTTTCCTCCGCTTATCAAGGCCTTGGCTTCTGTGAATTTTGCTTTCGCTTCAGTCTCTCCGACAAGCAATCCTTCTGTTTTGGTAAGCTCTGCAGTCAGGTTTGCCACAGCAGCGATTGCATCAGTCCTGTCTCCTATATTGCCGCGGCTGAACGCGTCAGCTATCGTCGGCTTGTAAAGCCAGCATGCTCCTAGATCTCTTCCCCTGTCATCCAGACCGCATTTTCCAACGACGATCCAGTTGTTGCTGTCGAATCCCACGCCAGGATTGTTTGTTCCGCAGACTCTCGCAAGCCCTGCCTGCAACAATCCAGTGGAGAATGCCCCTATGGTCAGGCCTCCCAATAACAATGGACCTCCGCCTGAAGTTACGGTTCCTGTTGAAGCAGTTCCGACGCATTCCTTCTCGCTGTCTATTCCTCTCCTCGCGACCTCATCCTTCACGAACTGGTCAGTCAGGTAATTCACTCCGAATGAAGTGCTTACTTTCCCGAAGCCGCATACCCTGTCCCCTCCATAAATCTCGCTGGAGTACTCGACGCAAATCTGGTTGTATCCTTTCGGCAGTATGTAATGCGTCTCTTTTGATGAGAGGAATTTTCCAGGCTCAACCCTCTGGTTTCTCACTAGGAATATTGGCTGCAATCTGACTGGCATCCCGTCTATTCCGACGCTTCCCTCGTCTGACCTCTGCATGTAAACGCTGAAAGTCACGCCCCTTCCAGTCCTTCCGAAGTTGCTTCCTGCGAACATGTGCCAGAACACCTGGTAATCCGACTTGGCTCCGGATGGATCCAGTGTAGTGTAGGAATTCTCGTCGAAGAACGCTGTGAATTGTGGCGGGCTTTCAGGCCTTGATATCTGGTCGTAGAAGTTTCCAGCGCCAGGGACTTTCCCGAATATCGCGGTCTTGCACACCTCGGTTCCTAATTCGCCGATGCTTCCTGCATTGAACGCAGCGAAGACATTCTTTGCATATGACTGCGTGAAATATTCGACAGAGCCTATTGAGTTCTCGACTGCGTTGTCGAAGTTCGAGTATTCACCGCCCTGGTCGCCCTCGAATATGTTTGCTATCTTCTTCAGCAAGCCTTCCTTGACCTCTCCATTCTGTATCCCTAATATCAGTCCTGCTTCCTTCCATAAAACGTCGCACACATAGAAGCTTCTCAGCCTGTCGCATAAGCCAACACTTTCTCCATTGGTTACCGCAGTCTGCAGGCACTGGCCGTAGCTCTGAAGTATCGTTCTCAGGTTTTCCAATCCGGCAAGTATTCCTGTTATGCACACCGGCACCAGTACTCCATCCGGCGGCGTCCCGAAATTGTCAAGGCATAATGCCACGCTTCCGATTATTCCTGACTGGACTACATTAGGAACGGTGTATCTTCCGCCTAAGTTGCATCTTGATGAAGGGCATATCACAGGATCGCAGGCGTTGAACAATAAACCGCAGTCTGTTGGCGTCATGTAATCAACGCAAGCTGGCCCGGCGTTCGCAGGTATTGAATCCGATACTAAGTATGCGGAATCCGCTCCGCACTCTATCGCTGATTTTATTGTTGATCCTCTGGCAACCTTCTTCCCTAGAAGCTGCTTGTTCAGGGAGGAGATGCATCTCTGAGCTTTCTTCAGCTGCGCTACCTCTTCTGCCTTCCCTTCTCTCTGCGCATTCGTTATCGCTCTTGACAAATCCTCTTCAAGATGATCTCCCTTTCTTCCAGGGACTTCATTCGCGTCGAATCTCTCGAAGACCTTGAATGCAGTGACGGCTCCTGCAGCATTGTATTCCGCCTGGATATACCTGTAAGCATCTAAGGTTATGTACTTCACCCTTCCGGCATTCTTCTTGTCATCATCTGCAGTGTACAGCACTACCCTTGGCTGGTGCTTGAGTGTCCTGCCGTCTTTCCCTGAGATTACGAAGTTGAATGAACCTGCTGCTGTCGGATCGCTGTCGCTTATCCATACCCTGGTCCCTGGTTCCAGATCAACAGGCTTCGCTCTTCTCTTTGTTCCGCCATCATCAACAAAGACCGATAGGCCATCCACACCGACCTCCTTGTTGGTGTAGGTTGATTCTCCTCCGGGGTTTGTGCCGAAGTTTGTTGTTGAAGTAACTGGACTTGAAACTACAGTGCTCGGTATAACTGTCTCTGTGTAATATGCACTTGCAGTATCAGCGAACGTCTTGGTAAGCCTGTCATTTTCCGCACTGTATCTGCTCAATAGTTTTGTGTTTTTGTATGCCTCAAGCATCTCTCTTTTGTCATCCGACTTGCTGAACATTTCAGCG